>JBGQKF010000009.1:0-25964 GCA_041499435.1 Gammaproteobacteria bacterium | reverse complement strand
CAACGTGCGCGGTGTCGGATACATGGTGCCGAAATGTCTGTGACCTGGTCTATTCGACGGCGCCTGCTGTCGCGCCTGATCGGTGGCATCGTCCTCGCCTGCGCGGTGGCTACGCTGGGTCTTTACGTTTCTGCTCGACACGAGGTGGACGAGCTGTTCGATCGAGAGCTCAAGCAAGTCGCACTGTCGCTGCGCACTCAGCAGGATCTTGACGTGACACAGTCGGAGCTCGACCCCGACACCGAGGACGAGGACGCCATCGTCGTCATTGCCCGAGATCGCAAGGGGCGGCAGATATTCGGTCCGGCACCGGACCTTCCCGCGCTGGTAGATCCCGCTCCCGGCTATGCCGACGCCATTTGGAGTGGAGAGCGCTGGCGCTACTACGCAGCCTCCGGCGGCGCCGGAACCGTCATCGCGGCGCAGCCGCTTGCCGCTCGCGCTCGCATGGCGCTTGGCGCAGTGTTGCGCATTCTGCTGCCGATGCTGGGGCTCATGCTGGCGCTGGTGGTGCTGGTCTGGCTCAGCGTCGGCCGCGGACTGCGGCCGCTGACGCAGATCGCGGATCAGCTGAGCGCGCGCACCGCGAGCGCGCTGCTCCCGATCAACGCCGAGCACGCCCCGCTTGAGATCATGCCCTTCATCGCCGCGCTCAATCAGCTGCTGCATCGGCTGCGCCAGGAGCTCAGCAGACAGACGCACTTCCTCGCCGATGCCACACACGAGCTGCGCACCCCATTGGCGGCGCTGAAGCTGCAACTCGATCTGGTGCAATCGGCAACGAGCGAGACCGAGCGCGATGCGGCGCTGATCGGTTTGCGCAGCGGATTGGAGCGCATCATCCATCTCGCTCAACAGCTGCTGACGATTGCGCGCGTCGATCCTCAGCCGGCCGGATCGGTGGTTCCTCGCACCGACCTCTCGCAAGTCGCGATGAGCGTGGTCACCGAGCTATGGTCGCTCGCCAGGGCCCGCGATATCGATCTCGGCATCGTGAGCAACGAGCCGGCCTGCGTTGCCGCGGACGCTGAGGCGATGCGTATCCTGCTCGTCAACATCGTCGACAACGCGATCCGGTACACCCCGCGCGGCGGCAGGATCGATGTGAGCCTGCGGCGCGAAGGGCGCAACGCGATCCTGCAGGCGACGGACACCGGGCCGGGCATTCCTCCGCACGAGCGCGAGCGCGTGTTCGACCGCTTCTACCGCGGCATCGGGCAAACCACACCGGGCAGTGGACTGGGGCTCGCCATCGTCAAGGGCATCGCGCAGCGCTACGGCGCGCAAGTGACGCTCGCCGACGGCGACGGTCACCGCGGCTTGCGGGTTAGCGTTGCGCTCCCGTGGAGCGAGGCGCCGCCTGAATCACCCAGGCTCACTCGGCCACACGCCATGGCGAGCGATCCGACCACGATTTGAGCGCGGTGGTCGCCCACCCGATCGACTTGTCTGTGTGACACACGGTGCACGGATTAGGCACCTTCAACGCATCGGTCTGCCCAGGTGTAATGAATTTGAAGGTGTGGCTGCGCACGTTCACGTCGGCGATGGTCTGCTCGATCTTGGGCATGTGACAGGCGATGCATTGATTGCCGGTGCTGTCGGGCTTGTGGTGCGTGTGGGCTTCGATGGTCGGTGCATGCGGACCGTTCGGCATGTTGGGACCGTGGCAATCGAGGCAGATTTCCTTGGCCGGCTTCCACAGCACTGCATCGTTGGGCGTGCCGTGCACGTCGTGGCAGCTGAAGCAGGTGACCCCGCGCGTGTACATCAGGCTTTGCACGAAGTCGTTGCCCTGCATGCGGTTCTTGTGCCCGGTACCGTCGGCGAAGTGGGTGAACGACTGCTCCCCCAGCTTGTGCTCCTCGAGCTTCCAGAAGTCGTCCAGATTCAAACCGGCATGGAAGCCGACCGGCCAGTCGTAGTACTTGCCCTGGATCGGATTCTTCAACGGCTGGCCCTGCGAATGGCATTGGATGCAGATGTCGTTGGCGTGCACGTAGTCGAGCTTCGCGGGATTGATGATATTGGGCCGCCCCTGATGCGCTGCGTGCTCGCTGCCCGGTCCATGGCAGCGCTCGCACCCGACATTCCACTCCGTGACTTTCTTCGTCGCGATGTCGTAGTTCACCGAATGGCAGCCGTCGCACAACGGCCCGGTCGGCCGCTGGAAATTGTCCGGCGGATACAGCGTCGCCCACCAGTCCGTGCCGTTCTTCACGAAATACGGCCGCCAGATCTTGTGCGCCACGTCACATTGCGCCGGGATCGGAAAGTAGTCATCGCCGATCTGTTTGAAGTAGCGCTGCTTCCACTTGCTGCCGTAGACGAAGGCGACGTCATCCTTGGTGAAGTTGACCAGCGGATCGGGCTTGGCAAGGTCGGGGATGATCGCGTCGGGATGCTCACGTGGATCGCGCACCACGTTTGCCATGCGCGTCTTCTTCCAGCGATCGTAGATGTCCGTGTGGCATTCCTTGCATGCGGCGGAGCCCACATAGTGAGCGGCAGCAACCGAGGCCACCGGCTGCGCGCTCGCCGGCGTTGAGAGTGCGGCCACCTTCGGCAGATTGCGCAGATACGCGCTCACCTGCCAGAGCTTGCGGTCGGGCAGCTGCCACGCCGGCATGCCGGTATGCCGGATGCCGTTCTTGATGTGATAGAAGATCTCACCGTCGCTCATCTTCTGCACGTCGAAACCGCGCAGATCGGGGGGACGCGGATACTCGCCGCTGCCGATATCGGTCTTCCCGCTGCCGTCATAGGCGTGGCACAGCTCGCACTTCTGGCGGTAAACCTCGCGTCCAGCGGATACGTCAGCGCTGTCGGCGCGCGTGCTGAACGGATTCTTCATTGTGCGGAAGCTCGCGGGCACCGTCTTGTGCAAGAGCCACGTGGCGATGGTCGCCTCGAGCGCCGGCGCGTCTTCGCGTGCGCTCGAGCCCTCCCAGACTATGAGCGCGTAGAGGCCGCCGAGCAGCACAGCGACGACCGCAACGCCGATCAGGGTCACCTTCAATGCTGTTCTCCGAATCATGGTTGACTCCTCACCGCTGGAATAATCGACTCGCGTGCGCCGCCGAGCTCGCGTTGTCTTGGTGATCCTCACCCAGCACCAGTTGAATGCCGAGATAGGCGATAAAGCTCGTCGTTTCCGGGCCGTGGTTAAGTCCGGTACCCACCGAGGCGAGCAGCTTGAATCGTTTGTTCAGCCTCTGGCGCAGACCGATGTTCAGGATCAAGTCGCCGCCATTCAGAAATTTCTCGCTGAAGCTGCGCACCTCGGCCATCAGCTCCAAGGCCTCGGATGCCTGGACCGCGCCCAGCAAGCCCACGACCCACTCGTTCTGCTGCGTACGAAAATATTGGTAGCCGACCTCGCCGACCAGCTTCACGCTTCCGATCTCGCGAGCGACCTCGATTGGGAGGAATAGATTGGGGCCGGGCAGTGCGATGCCCCGTTCTGCCGAGCCGGTGGAGTTCTCGACCTGCAATTGCGGGTACACCGACATGTCCAAGCCATGCCGGTCCTGATCGAGAAAACGCCATTTCAAGCCGAGCAGCGAGTCGTCCAGGCCGCTCTTCACCCCGCCCGCAGGAGCATCGGCGAACACCCATCCAGTTTCGTATTTGAGCTGAATGTGCTCGCCCAGGCCGTAGTTGAAGTCGACGTGCGGGAAGCTGCGTGTGTGCTCCTGACCGGTGTGCTGCTCGAAGTAGGCCGCGTTGATCTCCCAGGCGCGATTGCCGGGCGTGCCCGGATCGTCGGTCAGCATCGGCGGGCCACCTTGCGCCAACGCAGTTTGCACACCGACGCACAGCATCGGCACCGCAAGCCAGAATCGCGAAATCGACAGTCGTGAGAGCATGGGCTTCACGTACCGGCCTGGCCTGTGTCGCGGCTCGCGCACCAGGCGTATAACGCGTCGTACAGGATCAGGCCATATTGCAGCATCTCATGATCGTCACTGAAGTTACGCGACAGCCCCTGCGAGATCGCGAGCAGCCCCGCGGCCTGAGGCGCCAGCTCGAGTCGCGACGTATCGGCGGCGCGCACGATCACCGCGAGTCGCTCCAGCGCGGTGTCCGCGAGCGCGTATTTCCGCATCAACGCGTCGAAGCTGCACAGCTCGCCCACATGCGTGAGCTCGACACCGGGAACGTCGTAGGGGATCGCCCCGGTCTCCTGCGCAATCGCCATTACGTCCGCGGCGGGCACGAACAGAAATTCGGGTGCGCGGTCGATGAAGCGCACGACCAGCCACGGGCAGGCGATACGATCGATTTTCGGGCGCTCGCGCGTCACCCACTTCATCGCTGCTAGCCACCCCAGGAGAAGTCGTCGAAGGCGGTTACACTGTCCGCCTTGGTCCACACGCCCACAGCACCCGCGCCTTGGATATGCTCATCCTGGACGTCGAGATATTGCTTTCCATCCAGAAAGACTTTCGCATGCTTTTCGGCGAACTCCACGCGCAGCGTGTGCCACTGATTGCCGACAACGGGCGCATCGACATACTTGATCGTGTGCCGCGTGCCGTGCGTGGTGTGATAGATCGATACGTTGTTTTCGAGCGCATTGGCGCGCGCAACGTAGTAGTTCTCACCGTCCTTCCAGCGCCACACCACGCCGCCGGCCTGATCTTCGCGTCCCTGCAGCGGCTTGAACTTGACCTCCACAAAGCCGTCCGCGATCGAGACGTCTCCGCACACGCACCAGGGAAATGTCGCCTTACCCGATTGCTTGAGGACATTGGGCCGGCTCGGAGCCGACCCATCCGCTTCTACCCTCCAGCGCGGCGAACCGCTGCCGGTGGCGCCGCACCGCCACCCGGAGGGCGGCGCGCCGGCGGTGTCCGTATCGAAGCCGACCGTCTCAGCAGCCGCCGGCACCGCGCACAACAGCGCGATGACGCAAACCACACTTCGTTTCATCTGTGTAGCCTCCATGCATCAGGGTCGGTGCGGCCTAGAAACGCCGGCGGGTGATCTCAGCCACGCCAGGCTGCATCACGACTTACACTGTTCTTACTGCAACGGCTTCCGTAGTGATCGCTTCTGTTGTGATAATATTGACACTAATGTAGGACTCATTACTCTGTCCGTCAAGTTGAGCGCGCTCTCGCCCTTGTCCGCTGGCGCGCGGCCCGCCACCGCGTGGCTGTTGTTCGTGCTGACCCTGCAGGGCCAACAGCCGGCCGCGCGCATGCGCGTCTGGCGCGCGCTGAAAGCGCTGGGAGCAGCCGTGCTGCGCGACGGCGTCTATCTGCTGCCCAATCGCGCCGAATTCGTCGCCGAGTTGCAACTGCAGGCTGAAGATGTCCTGCGTTCGGCCGGCAGCGCTCAGATACTAGAGGTCGATGCCCGGGACGCGACGCAGGAAACGGAGTTTCGCCGCCTGTTCGACCGCACTGCCGACTATCAGGGCCTCATCAAGCAGATTCGCAAGCTGCGCGAGCAGATCGTGCCCGACGACCGCGGCACGGTAGCGGCGCAGCTCACGCGCGTGCGTCGCGACTTCGAAGCGATCGTCGCGCAGGATTTCTTTCCCGGGGAAGCGGCCAACCAGACGCGGCGCGCGCTGGAGGAGCTGACGGCAACGTTCAATCGCGTAACCTCACCGGACGAGCCGCACACGGCGATCGGTCAGATCCGTCGTCTGGACGCAAGCCAGTATGTCGGGCGCACGTGGGCGACACGCCGTCGGCCCTGGGCGGACCGCCTCGCCAGCGCATGGCTGATCCGGCGCTTCATCGACCCGCGTGCCCGCTTCGTGTGGCTCAAGACCCCTGAGGATTGCCCCAAGCGCGCGCTCGGCTTCGACTTCGACGGCGCTGCATTCACTCACATCGGCGGCAAAGTCACCTTCGAAGTGCTCATGGAAAGCTTCGGCCTCGAGGCCGATCCTGGCCTGCGCCGGGTAGGCGCTCTCATCCACTACCTCGATGTGGGCGGCCTCCCGGTTGCTGAGGCCGCCGGCATCGAGGCGGTGCTGCGCGGCGCGCAAAGCGCGTTCGCGGACGACGACGCGCTGCTCGCCGAGACCGCCAAGTTATTCGAGTTGCTCTACATCTCCTACAGCAAGCAGTCGCAAGCCGACGCATAAGCCATGCTGAACAGGCGCATTCTCGCTGCCGTCCTGCTGATCGGAGTGCTGATCGTGCTCGGCGTCGTATGGCATGGGTCGAACGGGCGCAGCGATGAGGTGGTGGTCTATGTCAGTCACGATCAGGTCTTCTCGGAGCCGATCCTCAAGGATTTCGAGCGCGACACCGGCATCCACGTGCGCGCCATGTTCGACACCGAGGAAACGAAGAGCGCCGGCCTCATGAACCGGTTGCTCGCCGAGAAGGACCGCCCCCAGGCCGACGTGTACTGGGCGAACGAGCCGATTCGCGCCGACGTGCTGCGCCAGCGCGGCGTGGCCGCGCCCTACCGGTCCGCCAGCGCAGAGGGCATCCCCGCGCAGTTTCGCGATCCCAACGATTATTGGACCGGCTTCTCGGCACGCGCCCGCATGCTGATCCTGGATCGGCGGCTCGAGCACAAGCCCGCCTCGATTCGTGCCTACACGGACCGACAGTTTCGCGGCCGGGCGGTGATCGCCAATCCGCTGTTCGGCACCACCACCGCGCACATCGCTGCGCTGTTCACCGTGTGGGGAGATGCGCAGGCCAAAGCATTCCTGCAGGCCATACGCGCCAACGGCGTGCGCGTCGCTTCGAGCAATGGTGACAGCGCCGATCAGGTGGCCAAGGGTGCGGCGCAGTTCGCCCTGGTGGACAACGACGATGTTTTCAGCCGACAGAAAGAAGGACAGCCGATCGAGGGTGCGTACCCCGATCAGGAGCCGGCCGGCCTGGGCTGCTTCATCGTACCCAACGCCCTCGTGCTGATCAAAGGCGCGCCACATGCGGAGGCCGGGCGCAAGCTCATCGATTATTTACTCGCACCCGATACGGAGAGGAAGCTCGCGTTCTCCGACGCCGCGCAGATTCCCTTGCACAGCGGTGTAGAGACACCGCCGCATGTGCCGCACCTGGACCAGCTGCGGGTCATGACGGTGGACTACGGCGCGGTGGCCGCGAAGCTGCAGAAAATCCAACCCTGGCTGAGCGACTGGGCACGCAATTGATCTTGCCCCGCCGGCTGACGCTCCTCGCTGCCGTCGCCATCGTCATCATCGCGGGCCTGCTGCCGCTCGTGGCCATGCTGAGTGGCAGCGTGACCGTCGACGGTGCGATCACGCTCTCGGTTTACCGCAAAGTCTTCGCCGGGCCGGCACGCTATCTCAGCTCGGTCGGGCATACGCTCGCTCTCGCAGGCTTGACTGCCCTCATTGCGCTTAGCCTGGGGCTCGTCCTCGGCGTGCTGCTCGGCAAGACGGACCTGCCGCTGCGCTGCGCGTTTGCGGTGCTGCTCGCCGTGCCGCTGTTCATGCCGCCGTACATCCTGGCGGTGAGCTGGTCTGATCTCCTCGCGCGAAATGGTCTTTTGTCGAGCCTGCTGCCCGAGCCGGTCTTAAGAGCGCTGTCGGAATCGTTGTACGGCCTGCCGGGCTGCGTCTCGGTGATGGCGAGCGCGCTGATGCCAATCGTCATGATCATCACGATGCTGAGCCTGCGCACCTTGAATCCACGACTGGAAGAAGCGAGCAGACTATCCGCGAACTGGCCGGGAACACTGCGTCACGTGACGCTGCCGCTCGCGGAGCCCGCGATCATCTTCGCGGCTCTTATTGTATTTCTGCTGGCTGTCGGCGAAGTGGCGGTGCCGATGCTGTTGCGTTATCCCGTGTATCCGATGGCAACGCTGGTGCAGTTCGCGGCGTTCTATGACTTCGCGGCTGCGGCCGCGACAGCCGTCCCGCTGCTCCTGCTGGTCGCTCTACTCGTGATCGTGGAGCGGCGGTATCTGCGAGATCGCACACACCGCCTGCTCGCCGCAACGCCAGGCAAGACCTGGCTCCGTGTGCCGCTGCGGGGCTGGCGAATTCCAGCCGTGCTGATCACCGGCGTGATCGCCTTCGCGTTTGTGCTGCTGCCGATGGCCGCGCTCTTGCACACCTCGCTGAACCCGACCGGTTATGCGGAGGCCTGGCGCAGAACCGCAGACAGTCTCATACGCAGCGCGCTATATGCAGGCGTGGGAGCGACTGCGCTCACTGCAGTCGGATTCCTCTGCGGCTATCTGATCGCAAGGCGAGCCACGCGCTGGTGGCGCGCCGTCGACACGCTGACGTTGCTGCTGTTCACGGTTCCCGGAACGGTCATGGGCGTTGGTTTGATCGCGCTGTGGAACCACTCTGCGACCGGTTTGCTGTACGCATCGAGCGCGATGATCGTTCTCGCATACCTCGCGCAGTACAGCGCTTTGACCACCCGCATCAGCGCAGCGGCGCTCGGCCGCGTTCCGACCAGTCTCGAAGACGCGGCGCAGTTGAGCGGCGCTCCGTGGTTTGCACGTCTGCGCTATATAGTCGTACCGTCCGCGCTGCCCAGTGTGGTGGCCGCGTGGATCGTGGCGTTCATCTTCTGCTTGCGCGATGTCGGTGCATCCATGCTGGTGTATCCCGCGGGCGCGGAACCGCTCCCGGTGCGCATCTTCACGCTGATGGCGAACGGCTCGCCAAGCATGATCTCCGCGGCGTGCCTGGAACTCATCGCAATCAATCTGGCGATGCTGGCCATACTCGCTGCACTGCTTCGCATGCTGGCACGACGCCGATGAACGCGGTAGAGCTGCAGCAGGTCTCCAAGACTTTCGACGGCCGGAGCGCTTTGAACGGGGTCATATTGTCGATCGAGGAAGGCATGCGCGTGGTGCTCAGCGGGCCTTCCGGCTGCGGCAAGACCACCTTGCTGCGCATTGTCGCCGGGCTCGAGGTCCCTGACGCCGGCACCGTGCATCTGATGGGAAGATGCGTCGCGCAGGCTCACCGCAATCTGATCGAGCCGGAAGAGCGCGGCATCGGCCTGGTGTTCCAGGACCTCGCGCTGTGGCCGCACATGACGGTCGCACAACATCTGCACTTCGCCATCCGCTACAGCCATAGTGCCGCAGGCGATGCTGCGCAACGCGCGCAACGCATGCTGAAGCTGGTGCAGCTCGATGACTGCGCGAACCTGAAGCCGCACGCGCTCTCGGGCGGGCAGCAGCAGCGTCTTGCGCTGGCGCGTGCGCTGGCCGGCGAGCCGCGCATCGTGCTGATGGACGAGCCGCTATCGAACCTGGACGCAGAGCTGAAAGCGCATCTGCAGACCGAAATCCTGCGGCTGCATGCGCTGCTCGGCTTCACGCTGCTCTATGTCACGCACGACCGCGAAGACGCCGCAGTAATCGGCACGCGCATCGTCACCATGCGCGCTGGCACGATCGCGCAATAGTCAGAAGCGCGGAGCACGCCGCACGAGAATATCCAGCAGGAACAGCGCGAGCGCCACAGCCGCAAACCAGGGCCAGAGCGGACGCGTTGCCAGGCCGCCATCGCCGCGCTGCGCGAAGATTTCCTCGGCCTTCGGCGCGAACACGCCACCGGTTGCCTCGCTGAGTGAACGCAGCAGCGCATTGTTCGGCGGCAGCACTCGATATTCGTCCGACCACGGATAGCTCACGGTCCGCGTTCCGAGCTGCGCAAGATCTCGCTTGGTTACGCCACCGCCTTCCAACGCTTCGAATCGATACGGCTCGCCGCTGCCCGCAGCCATCGAGGCGCTAGCACGGTAGCGCCCCGGTCCGACCTGCCGCAACGGCAGAACCGAAACCTCGCCGTCCGGCCGCGTGATGCGCACTCTCGGCGCGAGATTGTCTCGATACGTGCGATTGGCTGCGAGCGCACTCAACTCGATCACCGCCTCGCTGCCTTGCCGCCGCACCTGCCAGGTGATGCCCTCGCGCTCGTTGCGGGCCATCGTGTCGCGCACGAGTTGCGCCCAGAAGCGACCGTAACCGTCCCAGCCGATCCATTGGGCAGCCCAGCGATTCTTCACATCCGAGAGGAAAGCGACCGTTTTGCCCAGGCCATAGTGCGTCTGAACCAGCAGTGGTTCCTTCTTCACGGCCTGTAGCCACACTTCTGCGAAGCGTTTGGGCCGTGAGACCACGAAGCCCTTCAGCTCGGGGCCGGCTGCAAAGTCCAGGCCGGCGAGCGCATCCGCGCGGTTGATCACCAGGGGACGAAACGGCTCCTCGACGATGGCTTCGCCGAGCAGGCGGCGCGTCTCGGACACGAACAATCCCGGAATCTCCGCATCGCTGCTGGCGACGTAGCTCTTGCCGTTGCCATCGGCTGCGAGGCTCTGCATGAGCTCGAGATTGGGCTTCTCGCCGATCGCCACAGTGGACAACGTGATCTTCGCCTGCGCGAGCTCTGCGACGATGCCACCCATCCCTCCAGGGCGCTCGGGCGGCTCGGGGGGCGGCTCGGGCAGGTTCACACCGACCTGCCGCAGCGTCTCGGCGCGCGCTTTGCGCACGGCCTCCTGCGCTTGCTCACTGCTGGAGCGCGCGGACCCGCTCCCCGGTGGCGCAGTAACACCGTCCGACAACAGGATGATGTGCTTGGTGCCCGCGGTGGACTCGGCGAGGATGCGCTGCGCTTCCACCAGAGCGTTGTAGATGTTGGTCTGCCCGCTCGCCGTCATGCTGGAGATGAGATCCTCTGCACGGCGTTTGGACCCGACTTCGGTGAGCGGCACGACTTCATGGGGCCGCGAATCGAATGCCACCACCGCCAGCCGATGCCACTGCTCCAGCAGATCCAGAGTCGTCAGCGCCGCCGTCTTGGCGAGCTCCAGCTTGCGCCCGCGCATGCTGTGCGATCGGTCAATGAGCAACACCAGATCGAGCTCACGCCGCTTGCGCTTGCCCTGCAACCGCACCGGCAACAGGCGTTCGACCTCACTCCCGGCGTAGCCCTGCTTGCCGTAGGTATTCTCCCCCGCGGCAAAGATCAAGCCGTGGCCCTGATCGCGCACGAAGCTCTCCAGTGCACGCGCGCCCGCGGCGTCGATGCTGGCGGCCGGTACGTCGCTCAGGATCACGACGTCGTACCCGGACAGGGACTCGCTGCCCAGCGCGCCCGCTTTGGCCACGCTCACGTCGATGTGCTGGGCGCGCAAGGCGTCGGCAAGATAGTGAGCACTCTCCGGTGCGCTCTCCACGTACAGCACGCGCGGCCGCGGCCCAACTTGCAGGCTCTCGCTGAGCGCATCGTTGCGTTCGTTCTCGTCGCCGTCTGCAGTGACACGCGCCGTGAGCACGGTGCTGCCCGCTTCCGGAATGCGGATGCGTAACTCGACCTCGTTTTCGCCCGGCTGCAATGTAACCGACCTCGCGCTCAGCACGCGCGTGCGTCGCGACAGCTCGACGCGAGCGTGCGTCTGCATGCGCGAGAATATATGGATGCTGGCGATCGCGGGCTCCTCCTGGCGCACGTCTTCGGGCAGCGCAATCGCCTCCACCCACGCATCGTTGCTCACTGCCACAGTCGCCGGAATCGAGAACACCCGCACCCGCTCCGACTGCAAGTGCGGCAGCACGCGCCAGACGTCGCCGTGCGTCTGATTGCCGTCGCTCACCAGCACCAGCCGGCGCGCAGTACTGGGTGCAAAACCGAACATCGCGGTTCGCAGCGCCTGCTCCAGGTCGGTGTCGCTCTGATCGATCGCGTCAGGCGCTGACGCTGCGTCCGCCGTTACCGGGACCCCCAAGACATCGTCTGCAGAATCGAGTATGCGTGCGCGGTTCCCGAACACTACATAGCGGACCTGCGCCGGAGCGTGCCGCGCGTTCTCGATGCGGATCCAGTCCAGGGTCTGGCGTAGAAAAGCGGGCGCGACGCTTCGCGAAATGTCGATCGCATAGACCACGGAGATTTCCCGGCTGCGCTCGAGCAGCACTGGCCGCGCCAGCGCCAGCGCCAGCAGAATCAGCGCAAGGGAGCGCAGCAGCGTGGCTGTGAGCAGTCTGCGCGGCGCACGCGCGGCGCGGTGGTGCCAGGCCAGCCACCAGATCGCAGGTAAGACTGCGAGCAGCCAGAGCGACAGAGGTGAGGCAAGCGTCATGAGCGTCAGACGGTGATGCGGCGCGTGTACGCCACCCACTCGAGCAGCATGAACGCGACCCCGACCAGCAACAGAATCGTCCACAACTCGGCAGGCGGCCCCGTCGCAGACGAGCCTGCTCTGACGGACGCGGGTCGATCTGCGAAACGGCTGTGGTTGATGTCCGCCAGCCGCGGATCCGGGAGGTTAGCCACGACCTTGAGCTGGCGTGCGCCCGCGTGCACGGTATAGACATCCGGGCGCGCGGCGTCGAATACACTGCCGTCGGGCGTATTGCGGCTGGCGATGCGAGCTCCGGTTCCGTCGATGACGATTGCATTGGAGAGCGGTACATGCACCGTACCGATGCCGCGTGCCGCCGGCGGCTCGGCTTTGCTCAGCCAGCCGAGCGCGTTACCGACAAACACCGGGAACCCGGTCTGCAGCGCGAGGTTCGACTCCTGGGGGGCGAAACCGACAGCGACCCATGGTGCCCTCGCTCTACCGGTCACGATCAGTGCCCCGTCCACCGCCGAAACCACGGGATGCTCGGTGGTGCGCAGCGTCGCGTGCCGGATTCTCAGATCGTGCCAGGCAACGCCGTCGGTCAAGGTGTGGCCGCGATCCCAATCCGCAACTGTCGTCGCCGCCACTTCGCGCGCAGACGCGGGAAGCCAGCTCACCGCAGGCGGATGAAACAGAAGCGCGCCCACTGCCGGCGCCTGCTGCGGAGCAAAGCCGTCGAACACGTACGCGTCCGCCGTCATGTCGTCTCGGTATTGCGCGGGCACGATCGTGTGCAGACGAACACCAGCCAGTGAACGCAGGCAATCCTCGAGGCGCGCATTGCCGCGAGTCACGAGCACGACCTGCCGCGCCCGATGCTCGGGTACGATCGCGAACGCGAGATCGTCCAGCGCGAAGGCGTCGTTCTGCGTAAGCGCGCCGGCCGCGAGCACGCCGCCTGCGAACCGGCTCACATCGAAGGACGCGTCCACCAGCTCGCCGGACGCGAGATCGAGCTCCTGTGCGAGCGAGAAGCCGGCCGTGCCGCGCAATGTCAGACGCGTGTGCTTGCGTCCAGGCGAAGCGTTGAACACCTGCACGAATGCTTCATAACGCAGCGGATCGGTGGGAAAGGGGCGCACTTCGAGCGCGGTCACGGCAACGTTGTCCGCGGCTTCGAACACGGAATGGACTGCTGCGCGCTCCGGAATGTCGATCTGGGCAACGCCGTCGCTCAGCAGCTCCACGCCCGCATCGCCCGGCAGCGCAGGCATCTGCGGCACGCCATGCGTCGCAACGCGCAAACGCTCGAGGATCGCGAGCGCTTGTGCCCGCGCGACGAATCCAGACACCGGTGCGGTGCCCATCGTGTCGACCAGCATCACCTGCGAACGACTCACTTCGATCAAGGCGCGCGCCTGCTCGACCGCGTGGGTCCAGCGCGTCTTGCCATCGAGCGTCCGCGCGGCCATCGAGGGCGAGTTGTCGAGCACGATCACTGTCCGGCTGCCGGCTGTCCCACCGGGAGCCGCCGGCAGCGTCAGTGCAAGCCCGATCGCGAGCCCGACCGCGAGGCACAGCGCGAGCGACAGCCACCAGCGCCAGAGCCGGTCGCGGCGCTTCCGATGTCTCGCCACGCTTGCCCACAGCAACGTTGAGGACACCCGCACCTGCTGCGGTCTCGGCTTGAGCAGATGCAGCAGCACGATCAGCGCCGCGATGGCGGCGAGCAGGCTGTAGGTGAAGAGGGGGGAAAGCGCCATCGAGAGATTCAGTGATTCGTCGGTGAAGAGTGAAGGAGGAAATCTTCTATAGCTTTATAGCACGCGGCGCGGGCGGACTCTCTGCGACCTCCTCTTCCTGCCCTCTGCCGCATGGGGAGAAGGGGTTTGGAGAGCGAGAGTGAGTACCATTTCCCCTACCGGAGAGGGCGTGGAGAGAGGGTTCCCTCTTGATCAGCGATTCCCTAAACATGAAAAGGGCGGCCGCAAGGGCCACCCCAATTATCCACATAGCCGGCCGTGGAGCGGCGCGGTTAAGCCTGCGTCATTGAATCCGAATGAGCTTGCTGCGTAGGTCTGCCGGAACATCTTGAAGCAGCGTGACCGATATGCTTCCATCTCGCGCTGCCTTCTTCTTCGGTGCGTCAGCCGAACCCATCTCTGTTGCGACAGTCTCTGCCGATAGCGTGTACATATTGCCATTGAACGGATCAACCACAAACCACCCGATCAAGCCGCCAAACAGGAGGTTTCCAGCGATGTACCACCCAGTCGGCGATGCGGTGAGATGAATCACTTGGTCCTTGTATCCATCCAGAGAGACGGTGACCGTATAGGCTTTCTTGCCCCAGTACTTACCAGTGCTCTTTTGAAGCGTCGCAGAGGTCGGTGCCTTGCCCTTGAAGACTTCCAGGCCAGCTTCGTCGACGATTACGATATTTGCTTCGCTCGGTGTGCTTGCGATTGGAATAGTCTGGGTCGGCTGACCGACAATCGTTGCACACGCGCTTAAAGCGAGAGCAATAGCGCAAATAATGGTTGCCTTGCAGTTTGATAATGTCATGTTTATCTCCTGTGATTGGGCTGGGCCACATCGCCGGATCGGCACCCCGTCGTGTAGGCCAGGATGCCGGAAGGCTCGCCGGAAAAAAATACGAAGAATGGATTATCGGAATTATGGCTAGCGCATCTAGACCACTGTTTCAACCTTTACCCCATCTTTTTTCTTCTTCTAAAATTTGCCTAGCAGAAGGTAGAAAAGGTGCGCTAGGTGCGCTAGTTGATCATTATTTCCGGCACAACAGCGGCCGGTTTCATCAACTCTTGCACCAAGGAAGTCTGGCCCTAAAACCCCGGATGGGGGACGCCGCAGCTGGCGGCTTCCCCCTTTAGGGGTAAAAACGCTGCGCCGTCATTGCCCACAGCCACGGGCGATTGACGGCGCAGGCATTTTCGCTGCGCTGTGGAGTCGTCTGTGCCGTCTTTGCCTACAGCCATGGGCGATTGACGGCGCAGCGGCGTTTTTGAGATAGGGCAGGCTGCGCTAGTGAACTGGTCCAACCGTCTGAGGGCCTTCAGCCACGCGGCCGGGACGTCGCGGCGGCCGCTCCCGCGTTTTAAGGTAACGTCTTCTCGCCTTACAGCCGCGAGGGATTGACGCCGCAGTTCACTTAGACCTGCTCATTGGCGATCGCACCGAGCCGGGTGCTTGTCTCGAAAAGGGTAGGTTTTCGGACAGTGCGCTGGCAGCGAGAATGCAAGTCCAGTCAGATGCGAATGCGCTCCACCTCATATCTGGTACGGGATCGAGGGGTTACACCCTATGACGAGGGAAGCTTAAAGAAGGCGTTCGTCACTGAATAATCTGAGATAGACAGCTGCGATGAGAGACTTCTTCATCAGCTAAAACCGGGTCGACCGGGAGTGGGCTGAGTGGATCGCCTGGCAGCTGGAAGAGGCCCAGTACAAGGTAGCGATCCAAGCCTGGGACTTTCGCCCCGGGGAAAATTTCGTGCTGGCAATGGACCGGGCCGCTGCCGAGTGTGCGCGCACCATTGCCGTATTGTCTCCTGATTATCTGACCGCTCTCTATACCCAGCCAGAGTGGGCGGCGGCCTTAGTCCAGGACCCACTGGGCAGAATGCCACGTTGCTGCCGGTACGTGTACGTGAGTGCGATGTCAGCGGTTTGCTGCGCCCAATCGTGTACATCGATCTTGTCGGCCAGGAAGAGGGCGAGGCAATAAATACCCTGTTAGCCGGTGGCCGGGGTCGAGGAATTTGGCTCTCCTCCTGACTCCAACCGGTGGCCACCCCGGGGGAATTTGAATCCTCGGCGGCCTGCTGCGCGCGGTAGACTCGCTCGTACTTGCGGATGGTCTTGCGCTCAACACCGGTCAGCCGGTGGATCTCGCTGACTCTTGCCACGCTCGAGCAGTGTGAAAACGGTAGCTTGCAGATGCAGCTTCAAGACGTTCACTCCCCATGTCCTTCCCCTCTTGCGAAGGAGGGACGATAACGTCCTGCCGCTGCTAATCTCCGGTACTGAGGACGGCGTCTACGCCGTTACTTCACCGGCCGGAGGTGGAGGAATTTGAAGTGGCCACAGGTGGAGGAATTTGGGTGGCCGTCAGGGCTCTAGAATCGAGCCCGAATGCCTCGCGTTCAGCAGCGGTTGGCGCGCGCAAACTAGCCCGTGCCCGGCTGGGATGACACCCCGGCACCCGTGCCCGAGTTCGTCTTCGACCAGCGCCTGAACTGGTAGCCTCTCGGAAAGCTCTAACCACCGGGTCTCTAGATGGAATGCGCCGTGATGGCACGTTGCGCGTGGTGTTGAGCCGTCAGGAGGTCGCACGTCTGATCGCGTGAAACGTATCGAATCTGAAACACCTTCTGCCTCTCGAGTCTTGACCGAGGAAATCGATCCAAAGACGATGACGTTGACGGCTCAGGCAGGCTTGCAGTTCATCGAGGCGTCGAAGGCTCTACGCGCGCAGAATCTTCAGTTTATGACCAACATCGAGATCGGCAACATGACGCTCGGGTCCGCCGCATGCTGTCACACCAAAGACGCACTGGATGGCATCGAACACGGCCAAGTCAGCTCCTATGTCACCAGAATCAGGTGGGTCAGTCCCTCGGGCGAGCTGGAAGAAGCGTCCGAGGACAGCAACCCCGAGCTCCTGCGAGTGATGCGTTCGAGCTACGGCCTGTGCGGGATCGTCTACGAGGTCACCTTCCGGGTCAAGCGCCTGGAAGCGGCTCAGCTCACCTACCTGCCGCGTTCTATCGATCGACTCACGGAAGCAGAGGTTGCCAGAATCATCGCAGCCAGCGAGGGTCTCATCTGCTGGACGCTCGGCAGAACGGCGATCTTCCAGACCAAGAAGAGAATCCCGGAGGCCGGGCCGTTCGCGTCGACCATGGCTGCCGCCCGTCACGTCATGTGGAATCACGTCGGCGCCTTTTGGGGTAGAGCGATAGACGTGTATGCTCCCAACCCGATCAGGGAGGTCGCTCACGACGTTTCGTTCGGCTTGATCAGACTGGGCTACGCGTTCTTGCACGCGATCGGAGGTCTGAGATTGTATGACGCCGACAAGACCGTGGACTACAGCAACACCGGACCGTCATCGAGGTACGCGTTCACGTTCTGGGCGTTTCCGCGGGACCAATGGCTCGCCACGCTTCGGCAGTATCTGGAATTCAGCGACGATCACTTCAAGAGGTACGGATTCCGGTGCAACATGCCGCTCGGCTCGTACTACATCCGGCGCGATTCGAGCTCAGTCTTGTCTTACACGGATGCGGGCGACATTTTTTCCATCGATCCGATTCACGCCTACACCGACAGGTCGGCTTGGAACCGGTTTCTCCAGGAGTTCAACGCCTTCGCGGCAAAGAGAAACGGCATTCCGTTGCTCAACCAGAGTCCGTTTGTGACGAGACAGCACGTCGAGGCTGCGTACGGAGCCAGATGGCGGCAGTTCAGCGATTGGGTGAGGACGGTGGATCCGGGCGCTCGCATGCTCAATCCGTTCTTCAGGGACCTGCTCTCCTGACGCGCTCTCTGGCATTACCTCGCAAACCACGCTCTATTGCCAACCAACGGCTCCAGCGCAATCAAGCAGGCTAAGTCGCGCTCCAACTCAAGAATCCCTACCGCGATGGGAGCACCCATATCGTGATGTCGCCGCTGGAGCTCATGGAGCGGCTCGCCGCACTCGTCCCGCCTCCCAGGGCTACATCTGATTCGCTTCCATGGCGTGCTCGCGCCCCAAGCCAAGCTGCGCGCTGAGATCGTTGCGCGTCCAGCGCAGCAGGCAACCGAGCACGCAGCCGGTCAGGGGCACCTCCACAGGGTCAGGGTTGCGATCTTGCGATTTAGCCAACCTTGGCGTAGCCTCTGCGCATACTTGCCGTGTGAGATTCAGGCTATCACGGGCAGCCAAGCCTCTTGCGTCAGTCGATTCTGACCGGCTTATGCTTAGCCAGTCCTGACGACGACACCCTGGCATTGAAATGGTTGCCCGCATTGTAGACCCAGAAGGTCCACTCCGCCCCATCGTTGATGTGGCTGGCTGTGATGCGTGCCTCGCCAGCGCTGGGACGCACATCCACAATCCGGTTCGGTTCGCCCGTTCTGAGCCCACGGTCGAGCCACGAACACACTCCTGGAGCCAGCGACTGGCCCGCAGGTTGTGTGCCGCCTTTGAAATCCACAATCAGGGTCTTGCCGTTGGCCTGCGCCATTCGGGCCGAACCATGGCACCACATCGGATAATCGGGAGGCTGTTGAGCTGCTGCGCCTGACGCGTACGCGAGCAGACCGATCGCGAGGGGCCAACCAAACCGTGAGCTTTTCATGTGCCTGTCCTTTCCGTTTTCGAGACTGGCGAGTAGCGTGTCCCCGGCGTGCTCTACCTACAGGCAGCCGAAGAGGCGCCTGACACGGTTACACCGATGGCAGCTCATTTAGTAGTAACGGACTGATCGACCCAGGGAGAACAACTCGACCGCCCTAACGTGTGTGAGTTGCAGCCTTGGACTTTTAGTGTATACACACGATGTGGTTGGATATTGTTGAAAGTAAACGATCCGGAACGGTTCTCTACTTGTTTTTCTCCACCCCCTACCTTTGCATAGCGGACATTGTAGAAATCCCAACCCGTCACACCGGTGAATTTGAATATAACCCTATTGCCGGCCTGATAGGCCTCATTGAAACAGGGTCGATCGGCGGCGCAAGCCTGGGTGTCGTTACCGAAGCCAGCGGCCGTAGCACTCTGAGGCAAAAAAGACAAACTAAAGCATGTCAACATGGCAGCCAGAAGGCGAGCATTCAGGGTATTCATAATAATTTTCCTTAGTCGGTTCAAGTAGGCGTGAGCGGGTCGGACATTCCAATCCATGCCCTTACTCCGATCACTTGGTCCGGTTGCAGAATCACCAACTCCGCGACCATCAGCACCGGCCCCCTGCCCGTTCGGTCTTCCGGGCAGCTGAAGAATATAGGGGCCAGCATTCCAGAGAAATGCAACAAATGGTCTAGGCTAAACTGTCTCGACACTGGCCGATTCCGCCGATCTCAGGACCGCGGAGCGCGCAAGGACAACAAGAATGTTCCAAAAAAAGGCAAGGTCGTTCAATGCGGCACGCGCACAGTGGAGTAAATTGCGCTCGTGGTCGCGTGCCCATCCTCCTCCCCTTGTGGCACGGGGCCACGTGAGTTGCGGCGCCCCCCTGTGCCGCAACTCATCCTCCCCTGACCGTTAAGGTCACATTAGGCGGTGGATCTTCGGATTCACCGCTTTTTTTTGCCTTATCGGTGCCTGCTCCTTTTTTTGCCGCTTTTGTCAGGCTGCGCGATGAGCTGAGCCGCCAACGCCGCCAGCTGCCGTGGGTCAAGGTGGAGAAGCGCTATGTCTTCGAAGCCCCGCAGGGCCAGCAGACCCTCGCCGATCTGTTCGATGGCATGAACGGGTATCCCAGCGAGGAGCTCCACGGCGCCAGCGTGTTTTACAAGGATGCGGATGGGCAGGTCTATCACACCTATTCCGCTTATGCGCGTGGCTGCGATATCCGGCTCGGCGCATACAACTACCTCGACCTCGCACCCAAGGGCCGCGACGAAGAGGGGCTACCTTTCACTGTGTCATGGGTTCGCCATCACGATCGATACGGTGACGACGCGTCTTAGCGCCTGAGATGGTAGCACCCAGCCTGGGATGATTCATGAAGACACCCTGGATGCCATGCATTAGCTTTCCGTGATCTCGCGCATCCGGTTAAAGAAAGCGTGCTTGCGGTCGGTATGCAGGCCCCAGGTCACCGGCGGGCTCTGGAATCCGTCGGCGTACGGGTCGAAGTAGCCCCAGGAGGCATACTCTCCGATTGCGGCGAGGAAGTTGTAGTCTGAGCGATCGAAGTCGAAGTGGTCGTCCTCGTTGAACAAGATCGGCTTGGGCGTATAGCCCGGGACCCGGCGCGTCATGCGCACGAGATGGCGGATGCGGTGGGGATTGCTCTCACCGTTGCCATGCAAGAGGAGAAAGTCCGCGCACCGCACGACCGCTTCGCCCGGCAGGCTGCGCCCGCGGTAACTCGTGCTCACGAGAAGCCGTGGACCGCTTCGCGTGATCGCTTGCGCGCGCTCGATCAGCTCATGCTCACGCGGTGGCGCAAGGATGGCGTGCGTATAGTGTGGGAGATCACACTCATTGGCGATCTCGATCAGCACGTTCGTGTATCCGCGATCCAGCACCCAGCCAACGGCTTCCTCTACAGCACGAACGACAGCGGCTTCGTCGCGAAGCCGGTGGTCCTGACCGAAGTAAAACAGCCCCAGGATCACCGTCATACCAATTGCATCTGCCGTTTGCAGCACTCGCTCCAGCCGTGCAAGATAATCCGGCCGCAGTCTTCCATCGGCTTCGAACGCGGAGTTGTGCCAGGACTGCTCGGCAGAGTAGCCCTCCGGGCTGCCGCCCTGCAGGTTCAGGGTAAAGGCGAGCAAGCCGTGCGCCCGCCAATCCGGCATGGCGGTGCAAAACTCCGTCGTGTTGCGCTCGGGATCCCAACGGCCGGTATCTGGATAGGCCCACCGCCCTCGCGTCGCCGGATTCAAGTCATCGAAGATGCCCTGCGCCATCCGGCTGTTCAGCAGCAGCCCTTCGATCCGCAGACCTTGCCAGCTGCGCCCGGCGTAAGTGGGCTCGCCGTTGATCCGGAACGCCTCGCCGGCGATGGCGATAGTGGTTTTTCCAGGCATGACGGCCTTTCTGCAGAACTTCGCGCGACGAGTGATGTGTAGAAGATAGCTTACTCTTGGCGAGCAACAGCCTCGTAGGCTCGTCCTTGACATCGCGCGGCGCAAGTCTGCTTAGAAGCTGCAATGGACGGCGCGGATATGCCCTCGCTGGCGATATTGCGATTTTGGCAAACCTTGGTCTAGCCTCTGGGCGGAGACCATCGCCGCCATCCGTGATCCCCGACTGATTGCCAAGATCCTCACGCACCTGCACTTGGCCTGCCCGCGCACCGACTCGATCGCCAGCGCAGGCGCTGGCTCTGTTCCAGGCGGCCTGATCGCTCACTGAACTGCCTTCCAATCCGGTTTAGCCCCGAAGCCGACGATCCCGCTCGGCCGGCATTCGCGCAAGCGGCTAGACTGTCTTGAGATGGGCCGCTTCCACCGATGAATCGCCCGAAACATCCCCGAAATTCTCAAGTCTTGACCGAGTACTCGCGTGTTTGACAGCTTACTGCCCACACGCTTACCTGCCCGATCCCGTCGCGCTTCAACCCGGAAATGTCAAGATTGATGGGGTAGGCTGCGTCCCAGCGAAGCGGAAAGGTAATCGAGTAGCACGTCACGCTAAGCTCCGGCAACTTCAGCGCACGAGGAGTTACGCCGCACTCCACGAGACGTCGTCTGCCGGCCATATGCCGTCCCGCATATTGTGCAGCCACGCGGATCCGTTTAGGGTGCAAACTTGCACTGCACGCTCTGGCCGAGACGGCGGTGCAGACATTCACAGGAGGATCCATGGCCCATCCGTTCGATCCCGGCTACTTCGAGGAGCCGTTCAGCGCGCTGGCCGACGGGTATCCCGGCGAGGACGTCTATCCGCCGAGCCAGTTCCGCGTCGAGTGGGGACCGATCTTTCACCGCGGCCGACTGGACGGCTCGGCGCGTGTGCTCGTGATCGGGCAGGACCCCGCCCAGCACGAGACCATCATCCGCCGCATCCTGGTGGGCGAAGCCGGCCGGCGCGTCCAGGGTTTCCTCGGCAAGCTCGGGATCACCCGGAGCTACGTGTTCATCAACACCTACCTGTACAGCGTGTATGGCAGCGTTCACACCAAGACGCGCAGGGATCCGCGGCTGCTCGCGTACCGTCACCGGTGGCTGGACGCCCTGCTGCTCGGCCAGAACGTCGAAGGCGTACTCGCGCTCGGAACGGCGGCGGATGAGGCCTGGCAGTTCTGGAAAGCCACACCTGCCGGGCAATCGTTGAATGTCGCATACACAGCCGTGGGCCACCCCACTTATCCGGAGAGCTTCTCCAAGGGCGACAAGACCAAGCTCGCAGCGGCCACCAAGAAACTGCTACAGGGCTGGAATAGCGGCTCGCAGGTGCTCGCACCGCACATCGTTCATCCCGATGTGCCGACGCCGCTTGTCCCGTACGGCGACACCTGGGCCGAAGGCGACCGGGTGGCGATTCCCGAGTTTGACTTCCCCGCAGGCCTACCCGGCTGGATGCATGAGCAGGACGGCTGGGCCAAGCGCGCGGGCAGCGACGAGCTGGCCAAACGCCGCAACATCACGATCAACGTACCCAAGGGTGTCGTGGCGTGAGCGGCCCGGAAAGGCACTGGTATCCGCTCACGGCGAAAAGGCAGCCGGCGCAACGCCGGGTCGTGCGCAGGGTGCGGAAGGCACTGTTACCCGTCGATCCCCTTACCGGCCCCAAACTCGCGCTCCGCGGCCGGGTGGTCACCATGGACGACGCCTTCACGGTCCGGACCGACGCGGTGGTTTACATCGAACACGGTGGCATCGTCGCCATCCAGGATCCTGCGAAGCCGCCGCCTGCCGGCTTCGAGGATGTGAAGCCCGTCAACAGCCGCGGCACGCTGTTCCCCGGATTGATCGAGCTGCACAACCACCTCAGCTACAACGCCCTGCCGCTGTGGAGCCCGGTGCCGAAGCTGTTCCAGCACCGCGGGCAGTGGCCCGACCACCCCGACTACCGCAAGCTGATCAGCGGTCCGATGCGCGTCCTCGGCGAGTACCGGGATGCGCACGGCAAGGCTGCGCTGCTCGCGCCGCTGGTGCGCTATGTCGAGTGCAAATGCCTGGTGGGAGGTGTGACCACGAGCCAGGGCATCATGCTGAGCAGCAACGCCGGCGTGCAGCGCTTCTATCGCGGCATCATCCGCAATGTCGAGCAGACCGACGACCCGGACCTCTCCGAGGCCCTTGCACGCATCCCCGACATCGATGCCAAGGACGCCCGCGCGTTCCTGACACGCCTTGAGCGGGAGGACAGTTGCTTCCTCCTGCATCTGAGCGAGGGCGTGACCCCGCCGGGGCAGGCGGATTCGGTCGCGCGCCGGCATTTCCTGGCGCTGGAGGTCGCGCCGGACGAGTGGGCGATCAACGACCGCTTCGCCGGCATTCATGCGGCCGGCCTGCTTCCCGAGGACTTCGACGTACTCGCCCAGCGCGGCGGCTCGATGGTGTGGTCGCCGCTGAGCAATCTCCTTCTGTACGGCGACACGGCGCGGGTCGACGCGGCGAAGCGCGCGGGCGTGCGCATCGCACTGGGCAGTGACTGGTCGCCGTCGGGCAGCAAGAATCTGCTCGGCGAGCTGAAAGTCGCCTGGCTCTACTCCCAGCACGTGCTGGACGGTGTCTTCAGCGCGCGCGACGTCGTATCGATGGCCACGCGAGAGGCCGCCGCGATCCTCAAATGGGAGGCCGCGCTCGGGACGCTCGAGACCGGCAAACGCGCCGATCTCGTGGTGATCGAGGGAACCAAAGGCGATCCGTACGAGGCGCTCATCCAGGCGAGAGAGACCTCGATCCGGCTCGTCATGATCAACGGCATCCCGCGGTACGGCACACCTGGAGTGATGAAGGCGCTCGGTCACGCCGGGGAGACGCTCCGGGTAGGGGGCAAATCGCGCCAGCTGTTCCTCGAGCAGCAGACCGGCGACCCGGACGTAGCCAGCGTGTCGCTTCGCACGGCGCGCACCACGTTGCGCCAGGCGCTCCGCGATCTGCCCGAGCTCGCGCGCGAGCTGGAGAAGCCGAAGGCGAGACGGGCCGCACTCGGTGCGCCCGAACCGGTGGTCTGGTCGCTGGCGCTCGACGAGATCCAGCCGACTGGGATCGACCAGCGCCCGCGCCTGCCGTTTAACGGTCCGGCTGATTTCACCGGGCCCGAGGTCGCGGCGCCGCGCGCGGCCGCGCCGTTGTCCACGCTTCTTGAGCCGATCCAGCTCGACCCGCTTACCGTGGCCGACGACCGGAACTTCCTGGAGGAGATCAAGAACCAGCAGAACGTACCCGAGGCGATACGGATGGAGCTGGCGAAGCTTTATTAGCGGCTGCCGGACGCTAGTTGAAGGCACAGCCTCGCGGGTGTAGGGCTTCGTCTCGGGAGACACGCCGTAGTTAATTCGGGTCACCCATTAGCCGACGGTGTGTCAACAGCGAAAGGTACTCTATGGCGCGCACAGCGCGCCGGTTTTTGAGTTGCTATCCCACCCGTGCCTGAGGCTTAACGCGCCCTGGTTTTCACTCTAGTGGTTGCGGCTGGCCTGAAGGCCAAGACGCACCAGTCACCCATCAGGATCAAGGCGTGCGCTGGCCTTGCGGTCTGCGCGGCCCCTGGCGAACATTGTTCGCCCAGAAAACCCCTCGGTACTCGACTGCCTCCAAAATAGGTGCATCACAGATTTCGTGGCTGCTCCGTTGCCCGGAGCGCCAACCCTTGTATGGCTGACAGTCGAGGCGTCTTGCACCATCTTCAAACACGGGTGGCCGACACGTCCCGTCCAATCAGACTCGATGGTTGTCCCAAACCCTAAAGGTGGGCTCGAGACGTGCCGGCCGAAGCTCTATGCAAACGCGCGCATCTCGTCGAAGGGCACGCGCTCACGCATGACGTGGTAGGCGGCGCGGGCCAGCTTGTGCGCCACCGCCTTGGTCGCCACGATCTTGTTGGTCTTGGCCGCCTTGCGCTCGTAGAAGCGCTTGATGCGCGCGTTGTAGCGCACGGCGAAATGTGCCGCCTCCACGAATGCCCAGGCCAGGTAGGCGTTGCCGCACTTGCTATTGCCCGCGCCTTTCTTCTTGTCGTTGGACAGCCGTTTGCTGTCCACCCAGCGCGCATAGGAAGCGAAGTGGCCCACCTTGGCAAAGCGCTCGATCGCACCAGTCTCGAGCATGATCGCCAGAGCCAGAATGCGCCCCACGCCCGCAATGCTCAGCAGCGGGTCAAACTGCGCTGCTAGTTTCACTTGCTCGAGCACCTCGCGCTCTAAGCGCGCGATCTCGCTGTTGAGCGTGCGCACCACCGCCAGGTTGGCACGAACCCCCGAGGCAACGTTCACCTCGCTCAGCAGCGCTTCAACCTCCTCGGGCAGCATGCGCTTGAGCTCATCGCTCGATGGGTGCTGTGCCGTGCTGCGCATGAACTGTGTCTGCATGGCGCTCAGCTGGGCGCTCCGCGTTTGCACCAGCTGCATGCGTCGACGCATCAAGTCGCGCACCGCGCGCGCCTCCCGCGGATAGATCTATCCCTCGCGCAAAATCCCCAGCCGCAGCAGATGCGCCAGCCAGCGTGCGTCTTGCTCCTCGGCGCTGTACTTGAGCCCCTGGTACTGCACGATCGCCCCCGGGTTGGCCAAGTGCACGGCGTAACCCGCCTGCATCAGTCCATCGACCAGCCAGTACCAGTTGTAGGTCGACTCCACCACCACCCCTGCCAACCACTGCTTGAAGCTCGCCAGCGCCAGCAAGATGCGCTCGAGCTCGTTGGGCAATCTCTTCTGCAGAACGACTCGGTCCTGCTCGTCAATCACTGCTATCACGCTGTTGTTGGAATGCAGATCGATGCCCGCGTATAGTTTCATTCCCGGCTCCTCTCTCGAAGTTGCAATGTCACGACTACCACTCATGACAGTACCCTTCGTCTGAGGAGTCGGCTAGATGATTATCAGACTCTCATGGCACTATCTTAGGGAGTCGCTCGCGCTGAGCGATAAGCGCAAGACGTGTCGCCACGGCGTCTTGGCAAGCTCCCTCGGCACTCAGCGCCTGCCCCATGAACAGCGACAGCGTCGTCAACGGTGCATAGATGCGATCGCGATACGCGCCAGCGAAACGCTCAACGGAT
>JBGQKF010000008.1:0-26413 GCA_041499435.1 Gammaproteobacteria bacterium | reverse complement strand
GTCACCCCCGGCCTGGCGCACCATCCATTCCACCAGATCGACACCGGTCACTGCCTCGGTTATGCCGTGTTCGACTTGCAGGCGCGTATTGACTTCGAGGAAATAGAACGCGTTCGTGGCGACGTCAAGCACGAATTCGACCGTGCCCGCCGATGCATAGCGCACCGCCTTGCCGAGCTTCACCGCGGTGTCGAGCAGGCGCTGCCGTGTGCCGGCGTCGAGGCCTGGGGCAGGCGTCTCTTCGATCACTTTCTGGTTGCGCCGCTGCACCGAACAATCGCGCTCGCCCAGTGCGATTACCCCGCCGCGCCCGTCGCCGAAGATCTGGACTTCGATATGGCGCGCCTGCTCGACGTACTTCTCGAGGTAGATACCGGTGTCCTTGAAGTTGGCGCGCGCAAGGCGCTCCACCGAAGCGAACGCGTCGGCGAGCTCGTCATCGCTCCACACCAGGCGCATGCCGATGCCGCCGCCTCCGCCGGTGCTCTTGAGCATCACCGGGTAGCCGATGCGTGCGGCTTCGCCGCGGGCATGTCCGACATCGGCGAGCAGCGAAGATCCCGGGAGCAGCGGTGCGTTATTGCTCGCTGCGATCTCGCGCGCGGTGTGCTTGAGGCCGAAGCTGCGCATCTGCTTCGGCGTCGGGCCCACGAACACCAGCCCGGCATCTGCACAAGCCTGGGCAAAGTCGGCGTTCTCGGAGAGGAATCCGTAGCCGGGATGAATCGCTTCGGCCCGGGTCGCGTGCGCCGCTTCCATGATGCGCTCCGGCACCAGGTAGCTCTCTGCAGCCGGCGCCGGTCCGATGCAGACCGCTTCGTCGGCGGCGCTCACATGCAGCGAGTGCGCATCGGCCTCCGAGTACACCGCTACCGATCTCACACCCATCCGGCGCAGGGTGCGGATGATGCGGCAGGCGATCGCGCCGCGGTTGGCGATGAGGACGGTGTGGAACATCAGAAGCGTGAAAAGCTGAAGAGGTGAAAAGGTGAACAGTCAGGTTGCCGGTCTATTCTTAGCGGTTCTATCAAGTACGAGAATTCTCAACTTCGTCGCGGTACTCCTATGAGCCCCGAGGCCTCCATTCTTCACCTCTTCACTTTTTCACCTCTTCACCTTGTTTCATCCCATATCACCAACCGAATCGGCGTCGGGTTGTACGCATTGCATGGATTGTTGAGCTGCGGGCAGTTGGAGATCAGGCAGATTACGTCCATCTCTGCGCGCATCTCTACGTATTTTCCGGCTGCGGAGATGCCGTCTTCGAAGGTGAGCTGGCCATCGGCGGTCACCGGCACGTTCATGAAGAAATTGATATTGGGCGCGATGTCGCGCTTGGCGATACCGTACTCTTCGCGGTGCGTGATCTCGGAGCAGAAGTTGTCGCGGCACGCGTGCATGAAGCGCTTTTCCAGCCCATAGCGCACCGTGTTGCTTTCCGTGGCGCACGCGCCACCCAGAGTGTCGTGCCGGCCGCAAGTGTCGGCTACGATCGTCAACATGACGTTGCCTTCGTTGGAGATGAGCCGCGTGCCCGCGCTCAGGTAAAGAGCACCCTGCCGCCGAATCGTGTCCACCGCGCTGTAGCGCTCTTGTGGATCGTCGGCGTTGTAGAACAGCGTGTCGACCGCCTGGTTGCCCTCCAGGTCAAGAATGCGCAACACCTGGCCCTTCTCGATGAGGTGACTCCAGGGCTCGCCGGCTGCGCAGACTTGGTCGAGCACGGCAGTGCTTGGATCCAGATTGCTTTGTACGATATTGATCATGTGCGTCTTCCTACTGACTCGCCCCCTGCCCAACCTCCCCCGCGTCGAAAGGGAGGGAGCATTTCTTGTAAGCTCCGATCGCTGTTCTTTGCGCCCTTTCCTTTTCTTCTTTGCGCTCTTTGCGTTTACGCTCTTGGGTTTAATGCTTTACTAGTCTTAAGGCTACTGCGCAAAATACCGCTCTGTATTCACAAACCCCCGCTGATTCTCAGGCCGTGAATTGCGGCAAAGATCGTCAGCTGGCGCTGTACCGGAGCGCCACGCCATGAGCTCGACCGGCTTCGGATCGTAAGCCGGATTGCTGTCCAGCGGATGCACACATGTCGACAACACCACCAGAGCATTCATCTCGAAGCGCAGGTCAATGAAATCGCCCGCCTGGGCATGATCGCGCTCAAACGTGAGCTTGCCCGCATCATCGGCGGTTACCTTGCTGAAGAAGTTGATGTTGGCTGTCACGTCCCGCCGGCCCAGCCCCCACTTGGCCAGCTCTTTGAGAAAACCCTCGCGCGCGCTGCGCAGCATCTCGTTGCGATGCTCCTGAAAGCGTTTGATGCCGTATTTTTCGCGCAGCAGCGCATCGTCGGTCGCTCCGCATACCGTATCGTTCCAACCGGCCGTGTCTGCGGTGATCGAGCACAGCACGCGGCCCATGTCCGAATAGCAGACATGGCCCTTCGTGAGAAATGCCGTGTGCTGAGCCTTGAGCGTGTCGGGCATGTTGTAGCGCTCGACGCGGTCCTCGTGGTTGTAGAACAGAGCGGAGACATTCGCGCCCGCCGCCAGCGCTGTGAGCCTTAGTGTCACACCCCGGCGCACAATCCCCGACCACTGCGAACCACCCGGCATGATTTCTTGCCAGAGCAGGGGTCCGGGGGGCGGTGGCGTCGTCGCGTTCATGGGTTCTCCGTTCGATTGCTTGTGGGTGAAGGAGTGAATGAGCATGTTCCTCCCCCTTCAGGGGGGAGGCTAGGAGGGGGATGGGGGTCTCAGGATGTCGCGCCACCCCATCCCCACCCCAGTCCTCCCCTTGAATGGGAGGGAGATTTCACTCCTTCACTCCTTCACTCCTTCACTCCTTCACTCATTCACCCTTCACTCTTCACCCTTCACTCTTCACGTTCCTCAACCCCACTCAACCTCTCCAACATCTCCAGATCGGTCTTCATGCCCGATGTCTCGCGGATGCGTCCGACGATCTCGCGCTTCAATGCAAGAAACGCCGGGGTGTGTTTCATATCCTGGGTGCGCCGCACCGGCAGCGGTACGTCGTAGACGCTGTCGATCCGGCCGGGGTGCGGCGCCATGACGACCACACGCTGGCCCAGGTAGATCGCCTCCTCCACGTCGTGCGTCACGAACACGATGGTCGCCCGCTCCAGATTGAATACATGCAGAATCAGATCGTGCATCACCTCCCGCGTCTGGGCATCGAGCGCGCCGAACGGCTCGTCCATCAGCAGGACTTCGGGTCGCGGCATCAGCGCACGCGCAATCGCCACCCGCTGCTGCATGCCCCCCGAGAGCTGGTTAGGCCAGGCGTCGGCGACGTTGGGCAAGCCCATCACATTCAACAGTGCATCGGCACGCCCCGAGGCAACTTCCACGTCGGCGGAGGTCAGCTCGCGCCGATTCACCTTCAGCCGCCGGCAGAACTTGATGTTCTGAATCACATTGAGCCATGGATACAAGCTGTAATGCTGGAAGACCATTGCACGATCGGCGCCGGAACCCTTCACGGGCTTGCCGCTCACCGCGATGTCACCGCTGGTGTGGTAGTCCAGACCGCCGATGATCCGGAGCAACGTCGACTTGCCACAGCCCGAGGCGCCGACCAGCGTGACGAACTCGTTGTCGAACACTTCGAGATCGATCTGCTCCAGCGCCGTCACTGTGCGCGGCGCGGCGCCGAAGATCTTACCGAGCTTGCGCGTGCGAATTTTCACGGCGGCGCTCACCGCTTGAGATGCATCCACGGAAACGATTTGCGATGCAGCCAGCGGAACAGTTGATCGATGAGCAACCCGATCATGCCGATGATGATGATGCCGGCGAAGATCTTGTCGGTCTGCAAGAAGCGCTGCGCCTTGAGGATGGCGTATCCAAGCCCCGAGTTTGCCGCGACCAGTTCGGCCACCACCAGGTAAGTCCATGCCCAGCCCATCGTGATACGCAGCGTATCGAGCAGCGCGGGCTTGGCCGCCGGCAGCAGCACGAGTTCGACAATCTCGCCGCGCGTGGCTCCCATCGTTTGTGCCGCTTCGATCCGCGTAGCAGGAACGCGGCGCACGTCTTCGGCGACCATCAGCACCATCTGAAAAAAAGTGCCGATGAAGATGATCGCGATTTTGGAGCCCTCATCGATGCCGATCCACAGCATCACCAGCGGAATGAACGCCACCGCCGGCATGTAGCGGATGAAATCGGTGAGCGGCTCCAGCACCGCCTGCACCGGGCGAAGCGTACCGATCAGAAGCCCGAGCGGGATGGCAAGCACGGCCGAGAGCAGCCAGCCGACGGTGACGCGATATACGCTGATCGACGTATCGGCTAGCGGCTTGTCCTGCATCGACCACGTGAGGGCACGGTGAAACACGTCGACCGGACCCGGCAGAAACACCTTGGAGACCCAGCCCTGCGCCGATAAGACCCACCATGCCGCGAGCGGCACGATCAGCCCCAGCGCAGCGAGCACCCAGTAGGTGCGCTGGCTCATCGGACCGCGAATCGACCAGAAGCCGGGCCGCGCCGGCCGCGCCGCCGCTACGAAAGCGAACATGCTATTTCGCGGCTTCCTTCACCAGCGAGCCGTCGAGTGCCTTGGCCGGATCGGGCTTGCCTTCGATCAGCTTGTTGTCGGTGAGAAATTTGATGATGGTCGGCGAAACCGCCAGGAGCGACTGCGGGGTCGAAGCCGAGCCGAATGCCTGGACGTTATCTTTCTGGGTGAAGAAGCGCGTTCCCGGCAGGAAGATCTTATATTCCGCCGGCTCCATGCTGACCACCTTCGCCATGATCTGCGCAGCCTCGTCTGGATTCTCCCGGATGAATTTCTCGGTGTCGTACCACGCCTTGATCATTCCGATGTAGTCCTTGCGATGGGCCGCGAGCGATTTCTCCTGGGCGACCAGCAAGTCGGGGATCAGCCCCGGCATATCCTTCGAGGTGAACAGCGCTTTGCCCTTGCCGCTGGACTGGATCTGATTCACCCACGGGTTCCACACCACCGCGGCGTCGACACGCCCGCTCAGGAAAGCGGCCGCAGCGTCGCCCGCGCTCAAGTTCACCACTTTCACGTCCGTTTGCGACAGACCGTTCCTGGCCAGCGCCGTTACCAGCACGAAATGAGAAACGCTGAACTCCTCCAGCGCAACCGTTTTGCCTTTGAGATCCTTGAAGGTCTTGATCGACGGCGCAACCATCAGCGCGTCGTTGCCCGCGGAGTTGTCGTTGACCAGCACAACTTTGAGGGGCACGCCCTTGGCTAGCGGCGCCATGCTGTCGGACCAGGTCTGCGAGTTGGCATCGAGCTGACCCGCCGAGAGCGCGGAAATCGAATCGGTATAAGTCGCGAACCACACCAGCTTCACGTCGGCGCCGTACTTCTTGAAGTAACCCTTCTGCTCGGCGACATACCAGGCCACCCAGCCCGGCCAATCGCTCAAACCGACTTTGATCTCGGCGTGCGCAGCGGGAGCGAGCAGGATTGCGGCGGCAAGCAGAGCCAGCGTGGAACGTACAGTGCGCGGCAGAATTTTCATGACGGCTCCTCTCAAAGGGATCGCGTTGTTCGAGAGGACGATGCGTGCGTACGCACTCGGCCTCCCGGGCTTTTATCCCTCCGTGGAGCCCCGCGGTTTGGATGCGGGACCGTCAGCTCTCGGACCAGTCGATGCGATCGACGATTGCGTCCATCTGTATTGCATGGATGGCAAACCGCATCCGGAACCCTAGCTGACAACGATAAGAAGCGATACGCGATCGCTCCTCTCATGCACCGCGCTTTGCAACTCGCATGCCATGCGGACGAGTCCCGCAACTGGTTGAAAGCAAGTACCTGCGAAGCTGAGGTTGCGAAGCTGCGCACCGCGACAGCGCGCGTCATCGCGGGCGCGCACCAAAGCGGCGCGGCGGGCCGTGCGATTATTTTCAGTCGCGCGCGATGCGCTCCCGCGGCTTTACGCCGATGAAATCGATGAGCTCTTCACGCCGCTTCATCGCATCCTCAAAGCCGAGCTGCATCAGCGCACGTGTATACGGCGCCTCGAACAGCAGATAGCTCGCGAGGTTGGAGCCGGCGCGGCCCATCGCACCGATGCCGCGAAACAGCACGCGGATCGGGCGCGGCAGTGCGCGTGTGTGTCTGGCGGCAATGTCCGCAAGCGACTGGCTGGGCAGCATCACCAATACCTCCACGCGATGCAGCGCCACGTTGTTCTGGACCCGCACCGCATCGGGAATCAGGCCAAGCGTATGATTGATCCGCCGCAACCGCTCGAGATCCGTCTCCAGCGAGTCGAGAAAGATACTGTTCAACGCGTGGCCAGCGATCTGGGCGAGCGAAGGATATTCGGCGCTGCTGCTGCGCTCGGGCAGCATGGCTGTCGGTCGCCCCGTGCCTACCACCAACAGGCGACGCGCGCCCAGGTGGAGGGCCGGGCTGAGGGGGGCGATCTGGCGCATCGAGCCGTCGCCGAAGAATTCGCGATGCAGTTTGACGGCCGGGAAAATGAACGGCAGCGCCGACGACGCCATGAGATGCTCGATGCCAAGCTCGCAGCACAGGCCCACCCGCCGGGCGCGCCGCCATCCACCGAGCTGCGGCACGCCCTGACAGAACGAGACCGATTCGCCGGACGTGTAGCCGGAGGCCGTTATGCTGAGCGCATGCAGATGCCCTTTGTCGATGGAGCGCTGGATACCCGGGAGATCGAGCATCGCTTCGAGGAGCTTCGCGAGCGGAGCGTTGTCGAGCAGCGATGCCGGATTGTGGCGGCCGCGTCCACCCACCAGAAAGGAGCTGAACCATCGCATACCGGTACGCATCACGCCAAAGCTGTCCGCGCGATAAACGTGATGCGCATGGAACTGCTTCCACACCCCGGCCAGCTGACGCACGGTGCGGCGAAAATCGCCGGCCCCGGCCGCCAGTGCCGCAGCGTTAATGGCGCCGGCCGAAGTACCGCAGATGATCGGAAACGGGCTCGGCGCTCCATGCTCCACGAGCGACGCGATGGCGCGCAGCACGCCGACCTGATAGGCGGCGCGCGCACCGCCTCCGGTCAACACCAGCGCGATGGCATCGCCCGACCGCGGCGCTGGTAGATCCCACTCGATGCCATAGCCCGGGTCCGTTCCCAGCAGGTCGGAATCGACGCCGCTCATGGCTCGGGCGCGATATCGTCTAGAAGCTACGCATCGTCATCATCGTCGCGCACCGAGAGCGCTTCGCCTGCTTCTCGGCGGATGAGCTCGATGGCGTCGCGCAACGTTTCTTCGGATAGATCGTTGAGCGCGGCAGCCAGGATATCGGCCGCTTCATAGGTGGATTCGGGCAGTGCATGACTGTCGAGCTTGGCGACGAAGATTGCGGCCGCACCCGTGGTCCGCAGCAGCGCCTGCCGCTCGCTCATCAGCATTTCGATCTCGGACCGCAACATCGCCAGTTCCTGCTCGGGGTTCGAAGCTGCCATGCTTCCTCCTTGTAATTCGCGGCTGCCCGCCGAGGGACGACGGTGATCATGCCGTTATGCGCAGCGCATATCAGGCCTTGTCGGTTGCCACCGATACCAGAGCCGGCTGCAAGACGCGTACCGCATCCGCCGGCTCGAGCCCCACCAGATAACCGCGCTTGCCGCCGTTGATGTAGATGCGCGGCAGATCGAGGACGGTGCGCTGCATGTAGACCGGCATGGTCTTGCGGGTGCCGAACGGCGAAGTGCCGCCGACCAGGTATCCGGTGTGCCGGTTCGCTGTTTCGGGCGAGCACGGTGAGATCGCCTTGACACCGAGCACGCGCGCGAGCTCCTTGGTCGACACCTGCTTGTCGCCGTGCATGAGGACGACCAGCGGCTGCTTCGCATCGTCTTCCATGATCAGCGTCTTCACCACATTGTGCTCGTCCACCCCGAGGCTGCGCGCGGACACCGCCGTGCCGCCTTTTTCCTCATACTCGTAGAGGTGATCGGTGAACGATACGCCAGCCGCGCGCAGTTGGCGAACGGCTGGGGTGGTTGGAGGCTTGGCCTTCATCTGCGATGAAGAAGTGAAGAAGTGAAAAGGTGAAGAGGTGAACGGTTGAAGATGTGAACCGTGAAAGGGTGGACTGTTCACTCCGAAAAGAGGACGTTGTAGCACTGGCGGAATGACTACACTACTCCGCAATCGCAGTACTTGCCTGTTCACCTCTTCACCTATTCACCTCTTCACCTATTCACCTCTTCACCTTTTAGCGCCACATAGAGCGAATAAAGCATCCCCGCCGTCGCCCCCCAAATATTGCGCCCTTGGTACGGCATCGAATAATAGTTGCGGCGGCGCCCGTTGATCACGTCGCTGTGACGACGATGGTTGGCCGGGTCGAGCAGGAATGCGAGCGGGACTTCGAACACCTCGGCCACTTCGAACGAATCCGGCGACAGCGAAAGCGGCGGCTCGATCCATCCCACCACAGGCGTCACGCGAAAGCCGGTCTGGATGTCGAACTCGGGAAGCGCACCGATGATCGTGACCAGATCGGGCGGCAGGCCGGTCTCCTCCTCTGCTTCGCGCAACGCGGTGGCTACGCGGTCCACATCGCGGGGGTCCACGCGTCCGCCCGGAAAGCTGATCTGACCGGCATGGTCGTACAGGTGCGCAGTGCGCTGCGTAAGCAGCACTGTAACGCCGTGGGGCTGGTTGACGAGCGGGACCAGCACCGCCGCGGGGATCGGCTCTTTCTCCGGGGGATGACGATAGAGAACGAAATCATCGCTCACAGCCGGCGGCGATGCACGGCTCAAGCGCTGTACGATCCAGTCCTGCGTGAGATTCGCTGAGGGTACCGGGGACACCAGTGTAACTAGCTGCAGCAACCAATAAGCCCCTATTTTATACCGCGCGCGGCTGCAGCCATATTTTTATACCGCGCGCGGCTGTAGCCATATTGACGGCGAAGCACTCCCGCCACGACTCGGTGCTACAATACTCAGGCCCGGGGCGCGGCGATGCAAACGTGGCAATCTCCGCAAGCTAAGGCGAAGATGGAGAGCCCGCCGCGACTCGAGTCAATCCACACGGAGGAGCTATGAAACTACGCAATGTGCTAGCAGTCCTGGCACTCACGTTCGCGAGCAGCGCATTCGCGATGCACTGCCCCATAGATATGAAGGCCATCGATGACGCGCTCGCGAAGAAGCCGAATCTGTCCGCAGAACAGTTAGCGCAGGTGAAGAAGTACCGCGCCGAAGGCGAAGTGCTGCACAAGGCCGGCAAGCATCAGGAGTCGGTGGACACACTGGCCAAAGCCAAGAAGATCCTCGGCATCGAGTAACGCGTCTTTTAGTTGCTCAAAGAGAGCCCCGCGATGCGGGGCTTTCTTTTTCCAGGATACGGCTCTCAAGCGTGAGCCGAAATCTTCCAACGTCCAACAGCTTCAGGTTTGGCTCGGTGCAAACCTGACAGCGTCACCCACCCGCACCTCACCGCCTTCAATTATGCGAGCCGTGATACCGCCATGGCCACGCATCGCATTGAACCCGCCTGTACCCAGCGCCGCCTCCATACGCGAGCATGGGGCGCAGGATCCCGTGCCGACCAGCACCACTTCACCGATCGCGAAACGGTCATGGCGCGGGCTAGAGCGAAGCACGCGGCCGACCGAACAGCTTTCGCAGCTCATCCTTTGCTGCTTCCAGCCGCAAATGATCGTTCTTCGACAGCGCCTTGCCGGCTCGGTTGATATAAAAGGTGAGCATCGACATCGCCGATCGGAATGGATCGGCCTTGCGTCGATGGCTTTGCTCGGCGGAGCGCTTGAGCGAACGAGCGATCGCTTTGGGATCACTCTTGGTGAATACGCCCTGCTCAAGATCGAGTGCGTCGCTATTTTGCATCACGCGCTGCGACCAGCGTTTGCCTTTCGATGGCGAGTGACTCACCAGGAAATGGCCCGCTTGTCCCGAAAAAACCCGCCGCTCGGCCCATCATCGGGCAGCAGCGCCAGCCACACGGCCGTCTCCGCCCCCTTCCGCACGCCGCGCGAAGCGCTGGAACCGCCCATATCGGTACGCACCCACCCCGGACACAAGCTGTTCACCAGCACACCGTCTCCAGCAGTGGCGCTCGCCACCATGCGCGTCAATGCATTGAGCCCGGTCTTGGACACCCGATACGCCGCCCAGCCATCCTCCATCTCGTCGAGCTGCCCCATGCCGCTCGACATATTGACTACACGCCCATAGCGACGCTTCTGCATCAGCGGCACCAACGCCTGGCACAACCGCAACGGGCCATAGAAGTTGGTATCGAGCGTCACTGCGAAGTCTTCGATCCTGGTGTCGAGCACGCTGCTCCCGCTGCCGCGCAGCGAGATGCCGGCGTTGTTGATGAGGATGTCGCAGCGGCCGTGCGTTCTTTCCATGTAATCACGCAGCGCGCGTACGGAGCCATCCTCGGTCAGATCCAGGGGGTGGAACACGACATTGAGTTGTTGCGCTTGCAGCGTCTCGACTGCGCGCAACCCGCGCCGCGCGTCGCGGGCGGTGAGCACCACATTCACGCCCTTGCCGGCGAGCTGCCGGCAGATCTCGAAGCCGAGTCCTTTGTTGCCTCCGGTAACCACCGCGATGCGTTCGTTCATTCTCGCGTGCCTTCCAATCCACGTGCGAAAGGCGACGGCACACTCGTGCCGGCGGTGCTACTCAAGCTGCGCCGGCGCCACCCCTGCTCAGCTCGCTCACCGCTTCGCGCGCGGCCGTGAGATGCGGGTTGATGCGCAGCGCGGTCTGGAACACGAACAAAGCCGCTTCGTGCTCCCCGCTGCTGCGTAGAATCTCAGCGAGGCCACACAGTGCACCGAAGTGGCGCGGCTCGAGCTCCAGCGTGCGCCGAATGTCGTGCACGCACTCGTCATCGCGCTCCTGGAGATAGTACAGGGTGGCGCGTTTGTTCCAGGCTTCCGGAAAGTCCGGCCGAGCGCGCAGCAGTTGATGGAGTCGCGTCTCGGCAACATCGTACAGGTGGTCGGCGATGTCGACCGCGGTGCGCTCGAGGGCCTGCGCCGCGCGGCGATGCGGGTGATGCATCCACAGCGCCCAGATCTCGTCTTCCAGCGTGCGGGCATCGCACGCGGGTGCGGTCAGGGATTGAAACAGCTGATCCAGACGCGAAGGCAGCACGGAGACCGGGCGGCGGGCACCCAGGGTGGCAACCAGTTTCAGCGCTTCGGCGTACATCGGTGCCTCTTCTCAAGCAACGTCCACAAGCTATATTGCAAGCAAACCCAGTGCCGGCACAAGCGCTTAGCCCCGGCAACCGTTACAATACGGCTACACAAGCCGCAAACGGCCGCCTCAATTCAGCCCGCCTCCCGGGCATCGGAGTGTTTAATGGTCACTAACCTTCTGGCACCCAAGTTTTTGACCCTCTACGTGTTCCTTGCTTCCGCGCTGTTCATTCATTTGCGCGGACGTGTGCGCCACCGGTTTACGCGGCAGCTCACCGACCACTCGACTTTCCTCGCGCCGTACAACGCATTGATGTACATGTTCTCGTCAGTGCCGTCCAAGCCTTATCTCGAGGTGAAGGATTTCCCCGAAATCAAGCCGCTGAGTGACAACTGGGAGATGATCCGCGATGAAGGCCTGCGCCTGCTCGACGACGGCTATATCCGCGCAGCGGCGAAATACAACGATCTGGGATTCAATTCGTTCTTCCGCACCGGCTGGAAGCGCTTCTACCTGAAGTGGTATGACAAGGCGCTGCCCTCGGCCGAAGCGCTGTGCCCGAAGACGGTCGAGCTGGTGAACTCGATCCCGCATGTGCACGCGGCGATCTTCGCCATCCTGCCTCCGGGCGGGCGTCTGGTCACCCATCGCGATCCGTTCGCCGGGTCGCTGCGCTATCACCTGGGGTTGAGCACGCCCAACTCGCCCGACTGCTTCATCGTGGTGGATGGCGAGAACTACTACTGGAAAGACGGCGAGGGCGTCATGTTCGACGAGACGTACATCCACTACGCCGAGAACAAGACCGATAAGACGCGTCTCATTCTGTTCTGCGACGTCGAACGCCCGCTCAAGAGCCGCATCGTCACGGCGGTCAACCGCTTCACCATCAACCATCTGGTGAAAGCGACCGCCTCTCAGAATATGCCCACCGAGCGTGTGGGCGTCTTGAACTACGTGTTCGCGGGCGCGTATCGCATCCGGCTGGTCGGCAAGCGCATCAAGGCCTATAACAAGACCCTCTACTATCTGATCAAGTACGCGCTGCTCGGCGCGTTGCTTTACGCGATCTTTGCTTGAGGCAAACGCATCCTCGCTATAACGTTTGGTCGCTGAGGACCGGATAGCGCGCCAGGCGAAACGCGGCTGCTCAATCCTTGTGCACCTGCGCGCTGTCCTCGGGCACCTGCGCGCGATCGAACATGCTGTAATCGCGCATCACCGCCGCGACGCGGATGCGATAGTCCGAGAAGATTCCATCGCGCCCACGGGCCTGAGCGAGGCGATGTCGTTCGACGTTGCGCCACGCCCGCACCGCAGCTTCATCGCGGAACACGGACAGCGACAAAATCTTGCCTTCGTTGGTGAGGCTCGCGAAGCGCTCGACCGAGATGAACCCGTCGATCTTTTCGAGCTCGGGACGCAAAGCCGCAGCCAGATCGAGGTACTCCTGCTTGCGTCCCGGGGCGGGGATGACTTCGAAGATGACGGCAATCATGGCGACCTCAAGAAGGTTGAATGCGAAGGCACCTCAAGCCTGCGCCTCACGTGGCGGTATGTCCGGATCGTTTTTGTACGCATTCCGGATATTAAGCAAAGCCAGGAACACCTGCAGGCCGATCAAGTCGAGATAATCCATGAGGTGCTTGAACCTGCGGAAGGCGGACCGCCTCCCAAACTGATGCGACTGCTGTTAGAGCAAACCTCCATCCCACCGTTCCGTGGTTGCGGCAGCGGTTGAGCAGCGCCGGCGATTCGGGCATGCTGTCCGACAGACGGCCACCTGCGCCTCACATCGCGGGGGCCACCGAACCATCACCGCGGACGGCTGCACCGTGACACAGGCAGAGCATATCGCGAGCGTCGTTGCGTTCTACGACGCGCATCCGATCAACGAAGATCAGATTCTTCATGCGCTCGCTGCCAAAGGCATCGTCGCGGGCTTGCTCACCGAGGAGATCCTCGAGGACTACGACCAGGATCATTTCGGCGGCGTGGAAGCCAACGACGTTTTGATCGCCAAGGCCGGCATTGCGAAACAGGATCGCGTGCTGGACGTTTGCAGCGGCATGGGCGGCCCGGCCCGCTATCTGGCCGATCGTGTCGGCTGTCAGGTCGTCGGCCTCGATTTCACGCGCAGCCGCTATCTCGCGGCGCAGCGGCTCACAGCGATGGTGCATCTCGATCACCTGGTGAGCTTCGAGTACGGCAATGCGCTGCAGATGCCGTTCGCGGACAGTGCATTCGATGTCGTGATCGGTCAGGAGGCCTGGTGCCACGTACCGGAAAAACCGCAGCTCATCTCCGAGTGCGCTCGCGTCGTGAAGCCCGGCGGCGTGATTGCCTTCACCGATATCCTGCGCGAGGACGCGCTCACCGATTCAGAGATGGAACGGCTGCGGCGCGAGATGACCTTTCCTTCGCTGGAAACGCTGCAGGGCTACACGGCTCTCCTGGAAGAGCAATCGTGCCGCGTGGTGGCGCGGGATGATCTAAGCGAGCTGTGGGCTCAGATTCTGGTCAAGCGCCTCGCCATGTATCGCAGCCTGCAGGACGAGACGACAGCCAAGTTCGGCGCCGAGCACTTCCGCAAGTGGGACGACACGTATTCGTTGTTCGTCGGGCTGTTCGGCGCGGGCAAGCTCGGCGGCGGAAGATTCGTGTTCCGCCGCATAGTCTCCGCTTGATCGACGCATCGCATCATGCTTACGGCGCAACCAAGGGAGCCCATCACATGAAGACTGTCCTTATCACCGGAGCCGGCGGCAGCGTCGGCTCGCTGCTGCGCGCTGAGCTCAACGGCAAATACAACCTGCGCCTGTCGGACATCCGGCCGATCAAGAAGCTCGCGCCCCGGGAAACCTTCGCGCCCGGCGACATCGGTCGACTGAGCGACATGCTGCGCGTGACGAAGGGCGTCGACGCCGTCATTCATCTCGGCGGCTTTGCTGTGGAAGGTCCGTGGGACGTGATCCTGCGCTCCAACATCGTGGGCTGCTACAACCTGTTCGAGGCGGCGCGCCGCAACGGCGTGAAGCGCATCCTGTTCGCGACCAGCAATCACGCCGCCGGATTCCACCGCCGCGATCAGAAGATCGATCATCGCGTCTACCCGAAACCCGACAGCCGCTACGGCGTATCCAAGGTGTTCGGCGAACAGCTCGGCAGTCTGTACGCCGATAAATACGGTCTCGAAGTATTCTGTATCCGCATCGGCAATGCGGCGCCGATGCCCGCAGATAAGCGGCGGCTGTCGATCTGGGTCAGTCCGCGCGATCTCGCGCAGCTCATGCAGATCGGCATCGATCATCCCGACATTCGCTTCGAGATCGTGTATGGCGTGTCCGGCAATCGGCGCAGCTGGTACGACAATTCCAATGCACAGCGTTTGGGATACCGACCGCAGGACGATGCCGAACGCTATGCCGAAGAAGTGTTGGCGAAGGAAAAGCCGGCGAAGGATGAGCTGTCGGAGATCTATCAAGGCGGGATGTTCGTGTTGGCCGAAATCGGCGGCGATCCATCCCGGACTACGCCTAAAGTAAAGGCGAAGACTGGGCGCACATCGAAGGCGAAGGCGGGGAAGAGAAAGGCGAAGTGAAGGACTCCGGCGCAGCCGCACCTTCTAAGGCCCCCTCTCCCACAAAGGCGAGAGGGGGTCTACAGTTCCCTCTCCCCCGGTAGGAGAGGGCTAGGGTGAGGGGGGATTCACCCTTCACCCTTCACTCCTTCACTCTTCACCCTCTCCCACCTCACCACCTCACCACGCGATAGATGCTGCTGTAATCATCCGTCCACACCGGCAGCGTCCGCTCGATCGGCTGCGCCGCGCGCAACGATGGCCGCGAGAAGAGCCGCGTTGCGCGCGTAACGAGCACCCAGGTCGCCCTGTAGTAGATGCGAGTAGCATCGCCGAACGTGTCCACAACACGGGCTTCCATCCCGATCGCAGCAGCGGATTGCTTCACCACGGGTGCCAGATCCAGATACCGGTTCGACACGTTCACGGCCAGCACACCGTCTTGCGTAAGGTGGCGGGCGTACAGAGCGAACGCTTCACGCGTGAGCAGATGCAGCGGAATCGCATCGCCGGAGAAGGCATCCACGACCAGCACGTCAAACCGCTGAAGCGCCTGCCGATCGAGCACCAGCCGCGCGTCGCCGACGTTCACAGCGATCTTCGCAGCGCTGTCGGCCAGATACGAGAATTCACGCCACGCCAGCTCGATCACGTTCGGGTCGATCTCGTAGAACGCAAAGTAATCGCCGCTGCGCGCGTATGCAGCTAGGGTTCCCGTTCCAAGGCCAATCACACCGATGCGCCGGCCGCTGCCGCTCTGCGTTTCCCGCATGGCCAGCCCGATACCGCTGCTCGGCGCGTAGTAAGTAGTGGGCCACCGCCGGCGTGCGTCGTCGATAAGCTGCATGCCATGAATGATGCGCCCATGATGCAGCGTGCGGCGCACCGACCCCTCGGCGATCACGTCCTTGGTGCGCAACACACCGTAGAAGTTGCGCACCATGATGCGCGAGTCGCGCGCCACCACCACAGGCCGGTACGCAAGCGCTGCGACGAGCGTCAGCGCCAGCAAGACAAGTGAGCCGCGTCGCAGCCTGACATTGCCGCGGTTCGGCCACGCGGTTGGATCATCCCGCAACACCCACCACACCGCCGCGACACTGGCGAGCAGACCGATCTGCAATTCGTAGTAGCCATCGAACATGCGCGGCGCGAGGTATCCGACGAAGAGTCCTCCTGTCATCCCGCCGAAAGCAATCATGAGATAGAACTGTGTGAGTGCGGAAGCATCCGGCTTGCGCGCGGCGAGCTCGCCGTGGCACACCATGGCGACGGCGAACAGTCCCGCGCAGAACAATGGAATCATCGCGGCCAGGCCGAGCAGACGGCCATTGTCGAGCAGCGCCCCGGTCATCGCCGCCAGCGCGAGCCCGAACAACGGCATCCACAACGCACGCCGATACCAGCGTGTGCCTTCGAAGCAGAGGATGAAGCTCAGCAGGTAAAGCGCGAGCGGCAGTACCCATAGCAGCGGAATCGGCGCGACATTCTGCGTGAGGTGTGTGGTGATGGCGAGCAGCAGCGCGGACGGGCAGAACGCCAGAGCAATCCATGTGAGCCATGTCCGCATGCGCGGTGACCCGGCATGGCCGCGAGCATGCCAGTTTTCATGACGCCGCGCGGCGTCAATCGAGAGACGGCGTGCGGCGGTGAGAGGGCGGCGCGCAAGGCGTCGCCCTCAACATACATCTAGCTATACTGAACCTGGAGCGAGTCTACGTCGACCGAGGAAACCGACAGCGATCAGGCCAGTCATCACCAACAACACCATGGAAGCCTCAGGCACCGCGACCACCGCAATCGATCCGCCGTAAGTCGCCATGCCGACACCTTCGGGCATGCCTACAACGGTCAGCTCGTAATGGCGATTGTTGGAATTTCCGCCACCCGTGGCCGGAGCCAGGTCTGCCGTAGTTACAACTGCGGCGCCGGTCACTGTAGTACCAATGATTGCGTCAAAGGTGGATGTAACTGGATTCCATTCCAGCAGTTCTAGGGTGAGGTCGAACGTCGGCTGAGCCGGGGACGGAGGGTTGAGGGTGAGCAACGACACCGCCGATGCGGCTACGGTGTCGGTTGGTGCACCGCTGATGTCGAACTCGTATATATCAGTGGATTCCACTCCGAATGGAAATACACCGAACAAACCTGCTGCGCTTCCCGGCGACAGCACCCCGAGATCGATTTCACGGAAAGCAGCCGAGGCCGACCCGGAAGCGAACATCCCGGTCAGCCACACCGCAAGCAAGATATTTAACAAACGCACCATACAAGGCCTCCAGTTTCGAAACACTGGTCGCTCACACGCCTGAAGTCTTATTGCATAGGTGCGACTGATCGTTGGTGCTGCACCGATATACAGCGTGGGACGTTGCAACGAGGCGACTTCAGCTCGTGCCCCCCGAGGTACCACGGCCAGAGAAGGGCTTGTAGTGAGTCTGCACAATCACATGGCATCAGGCAAGGCTGTTAATGTGATCAGCGTAGCGTGCAGGCGCCACTCTAAGAACGCTTGCAGACATACCGGCGAAGAGGCATTCAAAGACATTGGCATAGATTTTCCCGTCAAAAACCGGGCGCCATTGAAGCACCGCTGCGTGGGATGACGCCACCTCACGCGCTATTGCAACCATGGCCGCAGCAGTTCTTCCATCGCTTCGGGCTGGTATCCATGGACCACCTGCTCGCCGACTACTACGACAGGAACACCGTTGCCTCCCAGGCGACGGTAACCATTCTGTGCAGCGGCGTTGTGCTCCACGTCGTATTCGGTATAGCGAATGTGGTGCAGCCGGAAATACTCACGGGTCTTCGCGCAGTAAGGACACCAGGACGTCGCATAAAGCGCGACTTCAGGCTGCTGTGCGCTGGCTTCAGCTACGAGCGCAGGGCGAGCCTCACTTCGCCATGGGTGTGTGAAACCGAGGTACGCGCCATAAATGATGCAGCACACCGCGATCCATTTGCCCCAACTGCCCTGCCCCTGGACAGGCGCGAGGCGCTCGGCGGCGCGCCGCGCAGCATATGGCGCCTCCGCCGCTTTGTTGTAGGCGATACCGCAGCTGGGACATCGCCAGGCCGGGGCGACATCAGTCGTCTGCCGAACATAGCGGCACTTCGGACAGGTTGTAGTTGTCATATATCCCCTTGACTATCCGTTCTGCTGAGCGGCGCGGTAATCCCGCGCATTCTCGTTGACTCTGCAGTGAGTATAGACGCGCTAAGTGCGATATGCAGCAGTGACGGTGTCACAGGATCATCGGCGGATGGATCGCGTCGCAAGATTGATGCGTCGGCAGCGAGCCGAATGACCGGGGGCGCGGCCCCGGCAGTTCTTCGGGAATGCGTCCGATACTCATCTAGCGGGCCCTGCCCAGGCTTCCTCTCTAGGGCATACCCGCCTCAGGCACAGTTTTCGCTGCGACTGAAGTGCCGTCACCCTCGCATCATCCGTGTTTACCGCATAGGTTCTTTAGATGACAGCCAGATCTGCTACCCTGCCGTCGGTCGATGGACCGAGCCACGCGTCAGTCTTTATCTGGCTCTTTGCCATTTCGTCCATCTGGCATTACACCTCCGCCTACGACGACCTCGCAGCCTACTGGTTTAAGTTCGACCCGCTCGTTACGCCGTTGATCTTCCTGTCTATCGGCACTGCATTCATCGCCGCGTGCGCACCGAGCAAGACTGGAGCGGTGTTGCTCTTCTCCATCGGCCAACTGGTCGCGATCGCGGCACGCTTTCCCTTCGTCGCCGACCATCTGGTCATGGAGCTATTCCTCAACTTGAGCATTGTGCTTTCGTACTGCTACCTGGCGTTCACCAGGAAGTCACTCGAGATCGCCACGACTGAAATATTCGAGTTGTTCAGTCCGATCGGCCGATGGCTGCTGATGATCATGTATTTCTATGGCACGTTCCACAAGATCAACCCCGGCTTTCTGAGCCCGCAGTCGAGCTGCGCCATCCCCTTCATCTACGGCTTTCCCTTACCCGCCAGCATCCTCGGGCAGGAATGGATCCAGTATGCCGCGATCTACGGCACGCTCATCCTCGAGTTCACGGCCATGCTGCTGCTCTTCTCGGCCCGCACCAAGTACTACGGCATGATGCTGGGAATGCCCTTCCATTTCATGATCGGGATTTCCGGCTACGGCACGCTCGCCCATTTTTCGGCATTTGCGCTGTCCCTGCACACGCTGTTTCTGCCGTCGAGCTTCGGCAAGCGCGTCTACGCCGATCCGCTGGTCCCGAAATTCCTGAAGGATGTGCACAACTTCAAGGCATTCACGATCGGGCTCGTCTTATTGCAGGTTCTGCTGGCGCTGCATCTGGGGTTCACCCGTCAGGGCTATCTGGTGAACACGTTGTTCGCCGTCTTCGGACTGTCGCTGCTGTTCATGGTCTTCAGGCATGGCCAGATCCGCCCCGAGGATCAACCGTACCGGCTGAAGTCGTCGTTCGCTCTGGTCAATGTCATTCCAGTGTGGTTCTTTCTCCACTGCCTCAGTCCCTATATCGGCCTGGGCACCGGAGGTACCATTGCCATGTTCAGCGGGCTGCGAACCGAAGGCGGCGTCTCCAACCATTACCTCGTGAGCAAACCCATCCATCTGTTCCCGTATCAGGACAAGGTCGTATACATCGAGGAAACCGGAAACCCGTCATTGCAGAAGGCGAGCGCGGACCAGCAGGGTGTCGTAATGTTCGACTTTCAGCGGCACTTCACGACTCGCGAGCCGCTCATGCTGCCGCTGCGGGTTCGCGTCGGCGACGTGAGTTACCGCGTCAACGACCAGGAGTCACTGATCAAATTCGCGCAGGAGAACTTCACCGATCAGTCATGGCTGGAAAGGCACTACATGTCGTTCAGGCTCGTGGATGCGCCGCATCCGAATCACTGCCGTCACTAGCCTGGTATGGGACCGGAAACAGAGCACGCCATCATCTTGTTCGACGGCGTCTGCAATCTTTGCGAGAAAACCGTTCAGTTCGTCATCCGCAACGACCGCTCGGGTCATTTTCGGTTCGCCTCGCTGCAATCCTCAGTCGCGCAGGAGCTGCTCAGCAACGCCGGGTACGAGCATGACGCATTGAGCTCGGTGTTATTGCTGACCGATGGCAAGTTGTACAGAAAGTCGCGCGCAGCCCTGCAAATCTGCCGACGTCTCGATGGCGCGTGGCCCGTGCTTTACTATCTTTTTGCCTGGGTGCCAGCCGGTCTGGCCGACAAAGTCTACGACTACATCGGCAATCGCCGATATCGCTGGTTCGGCCAAAAGGACCAGTGCTGGATCCCGACGCCTGAGCTGACTGCACGATTCATCGACGTGCCGCACGAACAAAGCTCGAGCCATTAATCGGGCACGTCCTCCTTATCGCAAATACCGATCGAGAAAGCCTGTCGCTGCGTTCTCGGCGCCGAAGCCGAACAGAAAAGTCGTGTTGTGCCCGGAACCGTGTAGAAGATACAGCTCCACCGGCACGCCGGCGGCTTCGAGCGCTGTCTTCATCTTCTCGGCCTGCTCCACGCTCACCGTCGTATCCCAGGTTCCGTGGTAGATGAACATCGGTGCGTCCCCCGCGCTGGCCAGGCTATAGGGCGAGGCTTGAGCCCAGGCCGCAGGGTCCGCATCACGGCTCATGCCCATCAAAGCTTGCACCCGCGGCCCATTCGGGAAGTCGCTCAAATTGGATGGGAGACCGCCCGCCACGACCGCCTCGACCCGCGTTGCCGGCCCTTCGCCATCGGTGCCGAGCAACGCAACGAGGTGCGCACCCGCGGAGTAGCCCCATGCCCCGATGTGACCGGGCTCGAGCTTGAGACTCGCGGCGTTCGCGCGCATCCATCTCACGGCTTCGCGCAGATCCTCGATCTGCGCAGGATGGTGGAATTGCGGCGCCAGGCGATAGTCGATATTGATCACGACGTAGCCGCGCCGGGCGAGTCGCTCGCACAGCGGATTCATGATCGAGCGTTCGCCGGCCACCCAACCCCCACCGTGTACCATCAATACGCCCGGAAAGATGCCGACACCATCGGGTACATAGACGTCCGCTTTGAGCTGCTGCGGCCAGCTGTCAGGGGTGTAGGTCACATCTTTCCGCACGCTGTACCGAGTCGTGACCGATGGCGGTTCAGTAACACCCGTCGGCTTGCCGGTATGAGACGCGCAGCCCGCCAGCAGCGTGCTCAACAGCATCAGGCCAGCAAGTGCTTGGTTCATGGTCGCTCCGCGCTCATGACGAGTTTGTAGGGGTATTACACCAACCACGCACTGAGCGCCCCACGCACGTTCGCGTGCACACGGCTTTCGGATCGGGGACAGGCTGCACGTGTACCATTGTCGGTATGCGAGTGCATCATCCCTCAGAGGCTCTGCGAGCTGCTGCGTTGTTGCTCGGCCTGCTTCTCGCGAGTGGTCTGCACGCGGACGACGCCCCGGACCCGCAAGACCTCGTGCGCGCCAGGCTGATCGCCGAAACATCGGCGCTGCAGCGTGGCAAGACCGGATGGCTCGCCGTACACCTCACCATGAAGCCAGGCTGGCACACCTACTGGAGGAATCCGGGCGATGCGGGGGTCGCAACCAGCATCAAGTGGACACTGCCGCAAGGTGTGACCGCGGGCCCGATCCTCTGGCCGGCGCCGGAGAAATTCGTCACGCGCACGATCGTGGCCTTTGGCTATCCTGACGAGGTCGCCCTGCTCACCGCCGTGAAGGTGCCTGCAGCGTTTCCCTTTGACAACGTCGCCATCGGTGCGACGGTTGCCTGGCTCGCATGCGAGAAGGTCTGCATCCCTGGCTCCGAAACGCTCGCAATCGCACTGCCGGTCGGCGAGGCAATCGCGCCGGCCGATCCACGCAATGCTAAAGTATTCGCGCAAGCGCGGCGACGAATCCCGCAACGAGCACCCTTCAAAGCGACGTTCGACATGGATGCAGAGCAGGTCCGGATCCGCATTCCCAGCACAGCATTGCCTGATGTCGCGAGGTCGCGGGTGATGTTCTATCCGTTCGACAACAGCATGATCGAGCATGCAGCCCCACAGCGGGTCGTCATGCGTCAGCGCCAGATCGAGCTGATTCTGCCCCGAAGCCCAGCCGCGAACGAGCGGATCCAGACGTTGGATGGCTTGCTCATCGTGGGTCATTCTGGAGGCCACTCCCCACGCGTGCTCGACATTTCCGCAAGCAGGGCAGAGATTGGAGCAAAGCGGTGAACGCGCCCGGTGAACGGTTCAACACCTGAAGTAGGAGAACTCGAGGAGACAACCATGACTGCAACGATCTTTCACGCTGTCCGTGCATTTACGCTGACCGCTGCTGTCACCGTTTGCGCGGCAGGTATCATCGAAGCGGCTACACCTGTGGCTCGAGTCAACGCACCTGCGCCGGAGTTCAGTGCAACGGACAGCGACGGGAAGACGCACAAGCTTTCCGCCTACAAAGGCAAGATCGTCGTACTGGAATGGACCAATAACGGCTGCCCATTCGTCGGCAAGCATTACGGCAGCGGCAACATGCAGTCGCTGCAGAAGAAATACACAGGTCAGGGCGTGGTGTGGCTGACGGTCGTATCGTCGGCGCCAGGCACGCAAGGCTACGTCAACGCCGACGAGGCCAATCAGGATACGCAGAAGCGCGGCGCGGCGCCCACTGCCGTCCTCCTCGATCCGACCGGCGCGCTCGGCCATCTGTATGGCGCGCAGGCTACTCCGCACATGTATGTGATCGACTCCGAGGGTCGGCTCGTCTACATGGGTGCGATCGACGACATTCCTTCCGCCGATCCGTCGGACATCGCACACGCCAAAAACTACGTCGCCGCAGCCATCGACGCGATCAAGGCGGGCCAGCGCGTGAGTGTCCCGGCGACCAAAGCGTATGGGTGCAGCGTGAAGTACGCCTCGGCGGAGTAGCCGCGTATGACGCCGACAGCGCTATTGTCCTTTGTTCGAATGCGCGTCTGGCGCGGATAAGGGCCGTGCCGGAAATCAAATCCCTCGCTTCGCCCGGCCTAAAATGGTGTAAGTTGTAGAGCCCGGAGATGCGGCGCAGATCGATAGCTTGGGAGCGAATGTTGGCTGGAACAGAAACCATCGCGACGATTGCGAATCATTGGCTTGCAAAGTTCGAACGCGCTCTTGCGGAATCCGACGGGGTTCTGCTCAAGACTCTGTTTCACCCTGATAGCCATTGGCGCGATGTACTCGCGCTGACTTGGCACATCAGGACAGTCAACGGCCTGGACGCTATTCTCAGGGAGCTGGAAGCGTATGCAGGCCGAGCGAATCCATCTGGTTTCAGGACGGATGCCAATCGGACTGCACCCCGCCATGTGACGCGCGCGGGCACTACCGCGGTCGAAGCCATCTTCAAATTCGAAACCGCCGAGGGCCGCGGCAGCGGAGTCCTGCGGCTGATCCTCGACGAAAACGATGGCAACACGCTGAAAGCGTGGACGCTGCTCACAGCCCTCGACGAAATAAAAGGGTTCGAGGAACAGGTTGGTGGATCACGGCCGAAGGGTGAGTCGTATTCGCGCGATTTTCGGGGCCCCAACTGGCTCGACCTCAGGAAATCCGCCGCTGAGTATGTCGAGAGGGAGCCGGTTGTGCTGGTCGTGGGCGGAGGGCAGGCGGGGCTTTCGATCGCCGCACGCCTGACTCAATTGGACGTCGATACGCTGATCGTGGACCGTGAACAGCGCATCGGTGACAACTGGCGCAACCGTTATCACGCGCTGACCCTGCACAACCAGGTGCAGGTCAACCACCTTCCGTACATGCCTTTTCCACCGAACTGGCCGACCTACATTCCCAAAGACAAACTTGCCGGCTGGTTCGAGGCCTATGTGGAAAGCATGGAGCTCAACTACTGGACGGCCACCGAATTCGAGGGCGGCGGGTACCACGAAACAGAAGGGCGATGGTCGGTTGTGCTGCGTCGAGCGGACGGCACGAAGCGGGAGCTGCATCCGCGACACGTCGTCATGGCAACTGGAGTGAGCGGCATTCCAAACCTTCCCGATATCCCGACGTTGCGGAACTTCCACGGCAAGATTCTGCATTCCAGCCAATACGACGACGGTGAGGCATGGAAGGGCAAGAAGGTCCTGGTCATCGGCACCGGCAACAGCGGCCACGATATTGCGCAGGACCTGTACTCGAGTGGAGCAAAGGTCACTCTCATTCAACGCAGCTCGACCCTGATCGTCAATATCGAGCCCAGCGCGCAACTTCCCTACGCGTTGTATGACGAAGGAACTCCGCTGGAGGACTGCGACCTCATCACGACCTCCATCCCGTTGTCACTGGCAAGGAAGAGTCACATCGCCTTCACCGAACAAGCGAAGAATCTGGACAAAGAGTTACTCGACAGGCTGGAGCGCGTGGGATTCAAGCTTGATTTCGGAGAAGAGGGAACGGGCTGGCAGTTCAAGTACCTCACGCGCGGCGGGGGCTACTACTTCAATGTCGGCTGCTCCGATCTGATCGCTGCAGGTGAGATCGGACTGGTGCAATTTTCCGATATCGCCGAGTTCGTCGCCGAGGGGGCGCGGATGCGCACCGGCGATACGCTTGCCGCGGATCTCATCGTGCTGGCAACCGGCTACAAAGGCCAGGAACATCTGGTCAGCAAGTTGTTTGGCGACGCTGTTGCGGCCCGCGTTGGCCCCATCTGGGGATTCGGCGATGAACAGGAGTTGCGCAACATGTTCACGCGCACCGCACAGCCGGGCCTGTGGTTTATCGCCGGTAGTCTGGCTCAGTGCCGTATCTACTCCAAGTATCTCGCGCTGCAGATAAAGGCGTGCGAGGTAGGCGTGCTACCCCGGGTTGGCCCGGTTCCAGATGCCAGAGAAGTCGCGGTCGATTCTCGCCCGCGAGATCGAGGAAGGTCAAAGGTCTTCTGAATCGAGCGTCGGAAGTTCGAGAACCCATTCGATGAAATCAGCGAGTGGTTTGCACTCTGTTTTCTGCCCAATCGACTTAAGACATCCAGCATACATGGCACGGAGCCGGAAGGTCACCAACAGGTTCTCGTCGGAGGGCCGCGTATCCATGCCGTTGGTGAGAATTGCTATCGCGTCTCCTTGAGATTCTACAACGTACCGATGCAACCGCATCTTCGCTCGGGCTAGCAATTCACGGAGCAAGAGCGTTCTGAACTGCCCCAACCGATCAGGAAAATGGGTATCGGAAAGCCGGACACGTTGGGCAAACAATTTGTCGTCATCAGCGAACACACCGAGGAACCATTCCCCTATTGGATAACCTTCCAGGTCGGTGTATACGGTGGTTATGATGAAAGGCGACTGTTCGAAGCCCAATAGGTCTGCGACATGGACCTCATACGTTGGCACAAATCTCATTGGCTTTCTGCGTTCTCCCGTCTGGCAAATCTGGAAACCCGTCTCATCAGTCCTCGTCCAATACGGCCTCATAAAGCGGGCGCTTGACGCAGATCCGAAGCTGCCCATGGTTTAGCTTACCACTAGCTTTTGCAGAACGTTTCTATAGAACCCTTCGCTAGTCTGACTTGACTCGCGTTAAATGGGGGCGGGCCCTCGCTCCTGACTCAGAGTCTAATTAGTCTACGCGAGAAACCTTCCGCTCCGCAGACTCCTAGCAAGACGTCGTGGCTGCATTTCACAACGGCGCAGACGCCTATCTGGTCAAGCCGATCCGGCGCCGCGAGCTGCTGGCACGTTTGGATGCCATCGTCAAGCGCACCAAGCGCCGGACCGAGCAGCCAGCGATATTAAAGATGGGTGCCTACCATGTCGACTTGCTAGAGCGCGTCCTGATGCTCCAAGACCGGCCGGTGGAGCTCACGCCAAAGGACTTCGATCTGTTCGTCATGTTTCTCCTCAACATTGGCAGGCTGCTGACGCGCGCCGAGATCCGTGACAACGTGTGGGGGCACGAAGCGTCCATCACATCGCGTACCGTGGAAACGCACGTCAGCCGCATCCGCAGCAAGCTAGCACTGACTCCGGACAACGGGTGGCACCTCACGGCCGTGTACGGCCATGGCTATCGCCTCCAAAGTATGGCTGCGATGGCGCGACTCCAGAAACACGCCGTGAATGAAGCTCAGTCAAATTGACACGGCCGTATGTTCGCTGCCGCACATACCAGCAATCGGCTATCGACTAGATTGAGGGTGCCTGTGCAGCCGCGATGCCAACGAGGAGCATGAACCAACAACTCCTTCCCCGGGTTGCCGGCTTTTCGAAGCGCCACGGGTCTGCGCAGGCACTTTTCCCTGACTTTGCGAGTCACAGGGCTGTTTTTCCACATCTATTCCGACATGTGCTGCCAGGAGTGATGAGCAAACTCTCCGCCCCACAAACCCAACTCTCACTGGTCAGGTTAATTTGTATCGCGTGCGTCGCCGTGCTTGTCGGCAACGTCTTGCGCTCCGCAGCCATACTGCTCGCACTGGATCCAGCCGCTCCGCAGCTCGGACATCCGCGGGATGCGTTAGTCAACATGCATCAATTGCTGCATCTCGTGGTCGACGCCGAAACGGGGGAACGGGTCTATCTGCTGGCCGGCGAGCGCGTTCATCTGGAGGCCTTCCGGGTTGCGAGGGATCAATATCGCGAGATACTGGCCGCCGTCGCGCTGC
>JBGQKF010000007.1:0-28051 GCA_041499435.1 Gammaproteobacteria bacterium | reverse complement strand
TGAGCCGCACGATACGCTCGCAGAGCTGTTCGATGCATACGCGGCGATTAATACCGTGATCCTGGATCTCGACCGCGACCTCTGGGGCTACATCTCGCTCGGCTATTTCAAGCAGCGGCCCAAGGCGGGCGAGGTGGGCTCGTCGACCATGCCGCACAAAGTCAATCCGATCGACTTCGAAAATTCCGAGGGCAACATCGGCGTGGCCAATGCGCTGCTGCATCATCTGGCGCAGAAATTACCGGTGTCGCGCTGGCAACGCGATCTCTCCGATTCCACTGCCCTGCGTAACATGGGCGTGGCCATCGGTCATACGCTGCTCGCCTGGGATAGTTGTCTCGCCGGCCTCAACAAGCTGGAAGCGGACGCGCAGCGCCTGCGCGCGGATCTGGACAACAACTGGGAAGTGCTCGCCGAGCCGATCCAGACTGTGATGCGCCGTTACGGCGTACCGGAGCCCTACGAGCAGTTGAAAGCGCTCACCCAGGGCAAGACCAATATCACGCGCGAGGCACTGCATGCATTCATTCGCGATCTTGCTATCCCCGAGCAGGAAAGGCAACGGCTGCTGCAGCTCACACCGTGGTCATACACCGGCCTGGCGGCACGACTCGCACACGAAATCTAGCTCGGATATCGGCGCCAGGTCTCCTTGATTCCGCCGCGTTTGCCGCTATCTTCGCGAAAAGAAGAGGGACGAAGCTTTTCATGCCGGACTATATCCTCGCCGTAACGGAAGCGGACTTCGACGAGCGGGTCATCGAAGGTTCTCGCCGCGCCCCGGTCGTCGTCGATTTCTGGGCGCCGTGGTGCGGCCCGTGCCGCCAGCTGACTCCGCTGCTCGACCAGCTTGCCGAGGAGTACCAAGGCAAGTTCACTCTCGCCAAAGTCAACGCCGACGATAGCCCCGAGCTCTCGCGGCGCTACAACGTACGCAGCATCCCGAGTGTAATGGCGTTCGTGGGCGGCGAAGTGGTCGATCAGTTCCTCGGCGCGCAGCCCGAGTCGGCCGTGCGCCAGTTTCTCGATCGCGTGCTGCCCAGCGCGGGCGAATTGCTCCGGCGCGAAGCGGCCCAGCAGCGAGCCGACGGCAATCTCGAAGCGGCGCTGGATCTGTTGAACAAGGCGGCAGCGCTGGAGCCGCGCAACGAGGACGTGCTGGCCGATCTGGTGGAGACCCTGCTCGATCTCGAGCGCACGGATGAGGCAAGACAGGCGGGCGCCAGGCTAGGGCCGCTACGCGCAGCGAGCCACCGCGCCGCACGAGCGCTCGCCCGCCTGGAGCTCACGAGCGACGGCACACAGGAAGCCAATGCACCCGCACTCGAAGCGCGGATCAAATCCAATCCGGATGATCTGGAAGCCAGGCTTGCGCTGGCCAAGCTCTACGCGAAGGAGGGCAACTACGAACCGGCACTGGAACAGCTCCTGGAAACGCTGCGTCGTGACCGCACGTTCGGAGGCGATGTAGCGCGCAAGACCATGCTCGCTCTGTTCGAGCTACTAGGCGGCGATCATCCTCTGGTGAGGAAATATCGCAAGGAGCTCGCTGCCGCGCTCTACTGAGCGCGCTTCACCCGGTGGCGCATGACCTCGATGATCGCCGGCGAGATCGACAGCACAATGATGCCGAAGATCACCAGCGTGAGGTTTTTCTGCACCGCCGGTACCTGGCCGAACAGGTACCCGGCGTAAGCGATCAGCGTCACCCACAGCACTGCGCCGGCGACATTGAAGAAGAGAAAACGACGGTACGGCATCGCCCCGACGCCGGCTACGAATGGCGCGTACGTCCGCACCACCGGGACGAAGCGCGCGATGATGATGGTGCGCCCGCCGTAGCGCTCGAAGTACCGATGCGTGCGCTCGATGTACGCCTTCTTGAAGAACCACGAATCGTCGTAACGGAATACGTGCGGACCGATCCAGCGTCCGATCGCGAAGTTCACTGAATCGCCGATGACTGCGGCGGCGATCAGCAACAGCACGAGCGCATGAATGTTCATCACGCCACCCGCGGCCAGCGTACCGGCTACGAACAGCAGCGAGTCGCCTGGCAGAAAAGGGGTGACGACCAGCCCGGTCTCGCAAAATACGATGAGGAACAAGAACGCGTAGATGCCAGGCCCGTAGTCGCGCGCAATCTCGAGCAGATGCTTGTCGAGATGAACAAGCAGATCGAAGAACTTGGCGAGCAACTCCACGTGAACCGGATGTCCTGAGAACGGGCCGCTAGACGACGGCTTCCTGCTTGGACTTTTCCGGCTTCACTAAATCTTCGCGCGACACGCCGAGCCACATCACGATCGGGCTCGCCACCAGCACGGACGAATAGATACCGAACAAGATGCCGATGGTGAGCGCGAGGGCGAAATAAAACAGCGTATCGCCGCCGAAGATCAGGATCGAAGTCACCATTAGCTGCGTACAGCCGTGCGTGATGATGGTACGCGACATGGTGCGCGTGATGGCGTTGTTGATGATGTCCGGCACCGAGGCCTTGCGCATCTTGCGGAAGTTTTCGCGGATCCGGTCGAACACCACCACCGATTCGTTCACCGAGTAGCCGAGCACGGCGAGCACCGCCGCCAGCACCGGCAGTGAAAACTCCCATTGGAAGAACGCAAAGAAGCCCAGGATGATGACGACGTCGTGCAGGTTGGCGATGATCGCCGCCACCCCGAACTTCCACTCGAAGCGCAGCCATAGATACAGCACGATCATCACCGAAACCAGCGCGAGCGCCCAGGCGCCGTTTTCCACCAGTTCCCTGCCGACCTGAGAGCCGACGAAGTCCACACGCTGCCGCTGCACGGAAGGATCGTCCTGCTTCAAGGCCGCGAATACTTTCTCGGACAGCTCCGAACCGCTCAGGTCCTGGCGCGCCGGAAGCCGGATCAGCGCGGACTGCGAGCTGCCGAAGCTTTGTACCGTCGCATCGCGCAGGCCGATCTTCTCGAGCGTGGTACGTAACTTGTCGAGCTCCACGCTGTGGCCGTAGCTCACCTCCATCACCATGCCGCCGGTGAACTCCACACCCAAATGCAGACCGCGCGTGATGAGAAAAAACACCGCCAGTACGAACGTGACCGCCGAGATCACGTTGAATACCAGCGCGTGGCGCATGAAGGGAATGTCTTTCTGGATGCGGAAGAATTCCATGTGAGTTTCCTAGGTCGCTTTCAGCTGGTTCGCAGCTCGTTGTGGTTCGCTTTAGGCAGCGCCGGCTGCGCGCTTCTGCCAGCTCACGTTACCGATCGGCAAACCCTCCAGCCGTTTGCGCGTGCCGAACACCAGATTCACGATCGCACGCGATACCGCGACGGCGCTGAACATCGAGGTCATGATCCCGAGCACATGCACCACTGCAAAACCGCGTACCGGGCCGGAGCCGAGCAGGAACAACGCGATGCCGGCGAACATGCTGGTCAGGTTGGAATCCAGAATGGTGGCCCAGGCGCGCTCGTAGCCGGTGCTGATAGCAGCCTGCGGAGTAGTGCCTGACCTCAGCTCCTCTCGGATGCGCTCGTTGATCAGCACGTTCGCATCGATCGCCATACCGAGCGTCAGCGCGATAGCGGCGATACCCGGCAAAGTGAGCGTGGCCTGCAGCATCGACAGCAGTGCGACCAGCAGCATCATATTGACCGCGAGCGCGAGCACGGACACCACGCCAAAGAGGCTGTAGTACACGATCATGAACGCGGCAATCAGCGAGAACCCGACCCAGGTGGCGTGGAACCCCTTGCGGATATTCTCCGCTCCCAGGCTCGGACCCACGGTGCGTTCCTCGACAATCTCCATCGGCGCGGCAAGCGCACCGGCGCGCAGCAGAAGCGCGACGTCATGGGCCTCGGTGGTGGTCATGCGTCCGCTGATCTGGACGCGTCCGCCGCCGATTTCCTGCCGGATCACCGGCGCAGTCACCACTTCGGCCTTGCCGCGCTCGCTCAGGACCATCGCCATGCGCTTGCCGACATTCTCCCGCGTCACCTGCTGGAAGATGCGCGCGCCTTTACCGTCCAGAGTGATGTGCACGGCCGGCTCACCGGTCTGGTTGTCAAAGCCGGGCTGCGCGTCGGAGATGCTGTCTCCGGTGAGGACGACTTGCTTCTTCAGCAGTATCGGATGCGCTTCGCGATCGTACAGAAGCTCATCGCCCAACGGCACCTGCCCGGCAAGCGCGCCCTGCAGCGACTGCAGGTCGCTGTGCTCTTCATCGACCATGCGCACCTCGAGAGTTGCCGTGCGCCCGAGGATGTCCTTTGCCTTTGCGGTATCCTGCACGCCGGGCAGTTGCACGACGATGCGATCCGCGCCCGACTGCTGCACGATCGGCTCGGCCACGCCCAGCTCGTTGACGCGGTTGCGCAGCGTGGTGAGGTTCTGCTGAATCGCGAATTCCTGGATGCGCTTTTGCGCTGTCTGCTTGAGTGAGCCGATCAGCAGATACTCGCTGCCCTGCTCTTCGCGCACCACCTCCAGATCCGGATAGTTGTGCTCGATGATCTGTTGCGCCTTGTCGCGATTGGTGGCTTCGCGAAAGCGGATGGTGATCTGGTTGCCGTCGCGGGTGATGCCGCTCGAGCGCGCCTCTTCCTCACCGCGCAGCGTGCTGCGGATACCGGCTGCACTGCTGTCCAGAAACTTGACGATGGCACCCTTCATGTCGACTTGCAGCAGGAAGTGCACGCCGCCGCGCAGATCGAGCCCCAGGTACATCGGCTTTGCACCGATCGCAGACAACCAGCGCGGGGAATTGGACAGGAGGTTCAACGCGACAACATAGTTATCGCCGAGCTCGTGCGAGAGCACCTCTTTGCCACGCAACTGCGTGTCCGTATCTTTGAACCGAATCTTGATGCCAGCAGGCTCGAGGAACGCTTCGTCGTAGGCGATCTTGGCGGCCTTCAGCGCTTCCTCGGTGCGCTTGAGCAACGCATCGTCCACTTTGAGCGCGGCCTTGGTCGGCGAGACCTGCACCGCCGGCGATTCGCCGTAGAAGTTGGGCAGGGCAAATGTGAAACCCGCCAGCAGCACGGCGGCGATGATGAGGTTGAGCCAGAGCGGATATCGGTTCATAGACTTCGTCGAGGGTGACAGGCGGCCGGCGTCAGTCGCAGCGTTGCCGGATCAAGGCGGGCGAGGCACGCCCGGTCTTCACGATACGCTCTTCATGGTTCCCTTGGGCATCACCATCTGGATGGAGGACTTCTGCACCGTCATCTCGATGTTAGGAGCGATCTCGAGGTTCACGAACTGATCGCCCACCTTGGCAACGCGGCCCAGCGTGCCGCCCGAGGTGACCACTTCGTCGCCCTTCTGCAATGAGGCGACCATCTGTTTCTGTTCCTTCGAGCGCTTCATCTGCGGGCGAATGATCAGAAAGTACATCGCGGCGAACATGAACACCAGGACCAACATCTGCGGGTCCAGGAAGTTCAGACCGGACGGCCCGGTCTGCGCGTAGGCCTCGCTAATCAACATGTGACTTCTCCACGGGGTTGCACCCCCTGTTGTGCCGCCGCAGGCCGCGCGGTCAAGCGGAGAGGCAGGTTTTTGGAAAGACGCGAATTTTAGCACCAGCGCGGTGCAAAAGGCATGGCCAGGCACTGGTGCGGGCGAAATTGAGATAGGTTCTAGCCAGACGCCACGGCATCGGTGACCGCGGTGGCGAACTCGGCCACGCGCCCGGCTTCGATGGCCGCACGCAGCCCGGCCATCACTTCCTGGAAGTAATGCAGGTTGTGGATGGTGTTGAGCTGCGATCCGAGCATCTCGTTGACCCGTTGCAGATGATGCAGATAGGCGCGTGTGAAGTGCCCGCACGTATAACAAGCGCACCGCTCGTCCACCGGCTGCAGATCCGAGCGATAGCGGCTGTTGCGCAGCTTGATTACCCCATTGCGGGTGAACAGCCAGCCGTTGCGCGCATTACGCGTCGGCAGTACGCAATCGAACATGTCGATGCCCGAACAGACGGCGGTGACGATGTCGGCCGGCGTGCCCACGCCCATGAGGTAGCGCGGCCGCTCAGAGGGTAGCGCGGGCGCGCAATGGCGCAGGATGCGCAACATGTCCTCTTTCGGTTCCCCGACCGACAGCCCACCGATCGCGTAGCCGTCGAAACCAAGCTCGCACAATTCGCCGAGCGACTCATCGCGCAGGTGCTCGTACATGCCGCCTTGTACGATACCGAACAGCGCATTGCGATTGCCCTCATGCGCGCGCTTGCTGCGTTCGGCCCAGCGTAGCGACAACCGCATGGAGTCGGCGGCCTGAGTCTCGGTTGCGGGATGCGGCGTGCATTCATCGAACACCATCGCGATGTCGGAATCGAGGACGCGCTGGATGTGCATCGACTCCTCCGGCGACAGGAAGCAGCGGTCGCCGTTGACAGGCGAGCGAAACGCGACACCGTCTTCGCTGATCTTGCGCAGGGGGCCCAGGCTGAATACCTGGTAGCCGCCCGAGTCGGTGAGAAGCGGGCCGTCCCAGGCCATGAAGCGATGCAGGCCGCCGTGCGCCGCGATCACCTCCAGCCCCGGCCGTAGCCACAGGTGAAATGTGTTGGACAAAATGATCTGCGCGCCGATCGCATTGAGCCCTGCGGAGCTCATGGCTTTGACTGCACCGTACGTCCCCACCGGCATGAATGCCGGTGTATCCACCGTTCCGTGCGCCAGCGTCAGGCGTGCCCGGCGCGCCTGGCCATCGCGCGCGATGATCTCAAAGATCGCACTCACCGGGTGCCCACCTCTGAGCCGTCGGCGGGATCGATGAGCATGGCATCTCCATAGCTGAAAAAGCGATAGCGCTGGGCCACCGCGTGGCGGTAAGCAGCGAGCGTGTGACGCATGCCGGCGAAGGCGCACACCAGCATCAGCAGCGTCGAGCGCGGTAGATGGAAGTTGGTGATCAAGCGATCCACGACTTGGAAGCGATATCCGGGCCGAATAAACAGATCGGTCTGCGCACTGCCCGCCTGCAACGTGCCGCCACGCGCGGCCGACTCCAGTGCGCGCAGGCTCGTCGTTCCCACCGCAATCACGCGGTCGCCAGCGCGATGCCTGCTCTCGACAGCAGCCGCGGTGGCGGCCGGTATGTCATACCACTCACTGTGCATGCGGTGGCGCTCGATATCACGGTCGCGCACCGGCTGGAACGTCCCTGCACCCACGTGCAGGGTGACGAAACAACAGTGCACACCGCGCGCTTGCAGCCGCTCGAGCATCGGCTGATCGAAATGCAGACCGGCTGTCGGAGCGGCCACTGCGCCCAGTGCACGAGCGTAAATCGTCTGATAGCGCGTCTCGTCCTGTGCGCAGCTCGCTCGCTCGATATACGGCGGCAGAGGCATGCTGCCGAACTGCTCCATCATTTCCTGAGCGGTCCGCTGGCCAGTGAACTGCAGCAGATAGAATTCGCCATCGCGTCCGAGCACTTCGGCATCAACTGCTTCCGCTACACGCAACAGGCTGCCCGGGCGCGGTGGGTGGCTCGCTCTGACCTGAGCCAACACTCTATTGTCGGCGACCACGCGCTCGACCAAGATCTCCACCTTGCCGCCGCTATGCTTGCGCGCGAAGAGCCGCGCCTTCATCACGCGCGTATCGTTGAACACCAGCAGGTCGCCGGGTTGCACCAGGTCGGGCAAGTCTGAGAAGGCCAGATCGCGCAGCGTTCCGCTCGCACCCATCAGGTGCAGAAGCCGACTCTGGCCGCGCTGCGGAGGCGGAAACTGCGCGATCAGATCGGCAGGCAGATCGAACGCGAATTGATCCACATCCATAGCCGCATTATAGGGCGTGCGCTGCCACCGGCGGTTGCACCCGCGTTGCTCCGGGCGGCGAATTCGCGGATAATCGCGCCTCTTTTGCAGCGAAGCCTCCGGGCTGTTGCAGGCCTTGCCGGGATGGCGGAATTGGTAGACGCACGGGACTCAAAATCCCGCGGTGGCAACACCATGGGGGTTCGATTCCCCCTCCCGGCACCAGAACCGGCACAGCTTGGATACCGACATTGCAGCGGGATTTTGCCGTAGGCTAACTTGGCTTTGCTTTAGCACGGCCAGGCTAAAATTCCGCCCGCATGAGCCGATAGCGATACCGCGCCTTATCGGGTCGGCACAGCCGTTCCGTACCGCATCGCGCCATAGCGAGCGCACCGACTAAGCACAACGCGGCCCAAGGCCCTATGCCGTCGGCCCTGACAATCGCAGAGAACCAGCTTTGAAACTTCTGATCAAAGACATCGATAATGACGGGCGCTTAAGGTTCGTTGCGCAGTTCCTCGACACGCCCTGGGAGATCGAGGTGGTGGACACCGCGGATCGCCCCACCTTCGAGCGCGCACTCGCTCGAGCCGATGCGATGGTATCGATGAACTGGGAATGGGATCTGGCGACAGCCGCGCATCTTCGGCTGCTGCAGCTTCCAGGAGCAGGGATTGACGCGATCGACTTCGCCAGAGTTCCGGCGAACGTCACAGTCTGCAACTGCTTCGAGCACGAGATCGGCATTGCCGAGTACGTGCTGGGAGCGATGCTCGAGTGGACCATCGATCTTCGCGGCATGGATCGCCGCCTGCGACAGCAAGACTGGGACGGCTCTTATCTGTGCGGGCCGGTGCATGATGAGTTGTTCGGGAAGACTGTCGGCATCGTGGGTTTCGGGCGCATCGGCCGCGAGGTCGCGCGCCGCGCGCAGGCATTCGGCATGCGAGTGCTTGCCTGCACGCGCACGCCACGCAGCGACCCCTTGGCCGAGCGCATCGACAGCATGGACGCACTGCACACGATGCTCGCAGAAAGCGATTTCGTCGTGATCACTGCCCCGCTCACGCAAAGCACGCGCGGCTTGTTCGATGCGAGAGCGCTCAAGGCCATGCGCGGCCAGGCGTTGCTGATCAATGTATCGCGCGCCCTGCTGATCGATGAGGCCGCGCTGTACGCGGCGCTTAGTGAGCGGCGCATCGCGGACGCCGTGATCGATGTGTGGTATCGCTATCCCGAGCAGGGACAGCGCCAAGGGCCGCGACCGTGTACCGAGCCATTCGAACAGGTCGACAACATCATCATGACGCCGCACGCTTCGGCGTGGACCGCGGGCTTGCTGCCACGCCGCAACCGCGCGGTCGCTGCCAATCTCAACCGCCTCACGCGCGGTGAACCGCTGCTCAACGTCGTGCGCGCAGGCGCCTGACACGATCGAGATCACGATATGATGAATGCGCAACAGCAGCAAAGAGCATCCGACCTGCTCTGGGACAGTTGGCTCCGCGGTCGCAAAGTGCCTGAGCTTCCAGCGGACCTGCGCCCCGGCACGCGTGAAGAAGGCTATGCCATTCAGGCATTGCTCGAGGGCCATAGCGCCGCACCTCTGTTCGGCTGGAAGATCGCGGCCACCAGCGCGGCCGGCCAGACGCATATCGGGGTGGACGGTCCGATCGCCGGCCGTTTGCTCGCCGAGCGCGCGCAGGAAAGCGGGGGCAGCATGTCGGTTAAGGGCAATGGCATGCGGGTGGCCGAGCCCGAGTTTGCGTTTCGCATGAGCCGTGATCTCGCGCCGCGCACGCAACCTTATACGGTCGATGAAGTACTCGATGCGGTCGCTTCCCTGCACCCCGCAATCGAGGTTCCGGATTCGCGGTATCAGGATTTCGTGCGCGTTGGCGCGCCCCAATTGATCGCCGACAACGCGTGCGCGCATCACTTCGTCCTCGGCGGCGCAACGTCGGCAAACTGGCGCGTCATGGATCTGGTCGAGCACGCGGTCATCGGCAAAGTCGAAGGTAAGACTCGCCGCGAGGGTAAGGGCGCCAACGTCCTCGGCGATCCACGCGTGGCGCTCACCTGGCTGGCGAACGAACTGTCGCGGCTATCGATCACATTGCGCAGCGGCCAAATCATCACCACCGGTACCTGCATGGTTCCGCTCACCGTATTCGCCGGCGATCGAGTGGTGGCCGATTTCGGCGCGCTGGGTAGCGTGAGCGTTACCTTTACCGACCGTTGATTCCACACGCCGAGGCGCAAAGCCCGGCTAGAATGCCCGGGTGGCGTTCGGAGGCGACAGATCGCCTCACGGAGAAAAGCTTGCAATCCATGTGGCGGTTCTATCCCAAGTCGTTCCCGATGCTGATTCTGGCGGGCTTCTCGCTTGCGGTGCTGCCATTGATCTTCGCGCTGATCAACAACGCAATCTCGATTCATGAGCTGTCCACCAAGAGTCAGCGAGCGGTGTACAACGCGGTGCAGGCCACGCAAAACAGCCGCCTCCTGATCGAGCTGCTCACTGAAATGGAGCGCAGCGCGCGGCAGTACTCGATTCTAGGCGAGCCGGAGCTGTTCATCAGCTTTCGCGCCGCGCACAAGGAATTCGCCGACACCGTGCTCCGCATGCGTTCGCTCTCATTGCCACGGCAGCAGGCGAGCGCGCTGGACGAGCTGGCCCAGCGCGAGGGGGAGATCTACGAAAATGTGTCCAGTCTGCGCGACGCTCCCAAGAAACTGGGCATAGCGGCCGATCACTATCAGGTGCTGGGCTCGCTTGCGCGCTCGCTCGATTTCACCGGTGCAGCGATTGTGAGCCGTGAGATCACCTCCATGCAGGCGCTGTCCGGGGACGTGCACAACTTCATCTACTGGCAGCTCGTGGCACTGGTCCCAGTTGCGCTATTCCTCGTGATCGGCGCGACCATCCTGATCCTCAAGCCGATTCGACAGATCGAAGCGGCGCTGCGCAGGCTGGGCGACGGCGATTTCTCGCATGCGGTATCGGTATCGGGCCCGAAGGATCTGGAGGCGCTCGGGCACCAGCTCGACTGGGTGCGCTTGCGCTTGATCGAATTGGAGGAGCAAAAGACGCGATTCATGCGGCAGATCTCGCACGAGCTCAAGACGCCACTGACAGCGATCCGCGAGGGATCTGAGCTGTTGGGGGACGGCTCGGTCGGCACGCTTTCGCCCGATCAGCTCGAGGTCTCACGCATCCTGCGGCAGAATGCCCTGCGCCTGCAGCGACTGATCGAAGACTTGCTAAACTATCACACGGTTCAATTCCAGAAATCCGGTTTGAACCTGACGCGTGTGGAGCTCGGGTCTGTGCTCACCCGCGTGGCGGAAGCGCATCAGCTCCCGGTCCGCGCCAAAGATATCGTGCTGCGCGTGGACTGTCCGCCGATCTCCCTGGACGCCGATGAAAACAAGCTCGAGGTGATTCTCGACAATCTGGTGTCGAACGCGGTGAAGTTTTCGCCTCCCTTCGGAGAAGTGGCTATTGCTGCGCGCGTCAACGGAAAGGAGGTGCTGATCGACGTGGCCGACCAGGGGCCAGGCATTGCACCGCAGGAGCGCGACAAAGTATTCGAGCCCTTCTACCAGGGGTCGGCCAAGCCGCGAGGCCCGGTGAAAGGCACCGGGCTGGGCCTGGCCATCGTGCGCGAATATGTGGTCGCTCACCGCGGGCGGGTGCAGATCATCGAAGATGCGCCGGTGGGAGCGCATTTCCGCATCAGCCTGCCGATGGCACACGCGGCGGGCGCATGAAAATAATTTCATTGCCCACGGCACCTGCGGCGCTACTGGTTGTCATAGTGCTCGCTGGGTGCCCGCAGCCGGCCCCCAGACCCGCTCCGGTCGAGACCCGGGAGCCGAGAGAGCAAGCACGGGCGGCCGAGGCAGAGCCGCCGTTCGTACGGCAGGCGGTAGGAGACGCTGACCGACTGATGGGCTACTATGCGTTCCTCAGCACGTTGTCCGCCGAGCAGCTCGTTCAGGAGCACGAACGCACGCTGCGGTTTTATCGGCAGCAGTACTCCGATTTCACATTGATGCAACTCGTTCTGCAACGAATCATGCCGCAGGCCCCGTTCCGGGACAGCGCGCAAGCGCAAGAAATGTTATCTTCCTTCCTCAAGGAGCCCCGGACGCAGTCGTCTGATCTGCGCCCGGTCGCCCTTCTGCTGAGCACCATGCTCACCGAGCAGCAGCAGAAGGACGCCGAGGTTCAAGCGCAGGCGCAGAAGGTCAAGGAGGAAACGCGGCGCTACGAGGAAGTCAAACAGAAGCTCGATGCATTAGTCGATGCTGAGCGTAAGATGCTCCAGCGAAACAAACCAGCGAGAAAGCCATGAACCCAGTGAAAGCCAAATTGCTGTTGGTCGACGACGATCCCGATCTGTTGCGCTTGTTGTCCATTCGCCTGCAGGGGGCCGGTTACGCTGTCACCGCGGTCGAAAGCGCCGAAGCGGCCCTGTCTCAAGTGGCCGTATCGTGCCCCGATGTGGTCATCACCGATCTGCGTATGGGCGGCATGGACGGCATGGCGCTGTTCGAGTCGCTGCAGAAGAAACATCCTGCATTGCCAGTCGTAATCCTCACCGCCCATGGCACCATCCCGGATGCAGTGGCAGCCACCCAACGTGGCGTCTTCGGCTACCTCACCAAGCCCTTCGAGGGCAAGGCGCTGATCGATCAGGTCGAGAAGGCACTGCAGTTCAGCGGCACACCGGTATCCAACGGCGTCACCGACACGTCTTGGAGAGCCGACATCATCACGCGCAGCCCGGAGATGGAAGCGATTCTCGCGAAGGCACGCCTGGTGGCCGGCAGCGATGCGAGCGTCATGATCTTCGGCGAGAGCGGCGCGGGCAAGGAGATGCTTTCGCGCGCGATCCATAAGGCGAGTGCGCGTGCCGGGCAGCCCTTCGTTGCCGTCAACTGCGGCGCGATACCGGAGCAACTGCTCGAGTCGGAGCTGTTCGGCCACGTCAAGGGTGCATTTACGGGCGCAGCGTCGGACTACAAAGGATTGTTCCAGGCCGCTGGCCGCGGCACTGTGTTCCTCGATGAGATCGGCGACATGCCGCTGCCGCTGCAGGTCAAGCTGCTGCGTGTTCTCCAGGAGCGCGAAGTGCGCCCGATCGGCTCCACGCAGTCGGTCAAGGTCGATGTGCGCATCATATCGGCCACGCATCGCAACCTCGAAGAGGCGATCAAGGCAAGCACATTCCGCGAGGATCTTTACTATCGGCTGCACGTGGTGTCGCTCGCGTTGCCGTCGCTGTCTCAGCGGCGCGAGGATATCCCGGTCCTCGCGAATCACTTCCTGAAGAATCTGGCAGCGCGCTATGGCAAAACGCTGAACGGTTTCGCGCAGGATGCGATGGAAGTACTCGTTCGTCATACCTGGCCGGGCAACGTGCGCGAGCTGTACAACGTGGTCGAGCAAGCGGTGGCGCTCGCCACGACCCCGCTCATCTCGCCAGGACTGCTCGAGAGCGCAATCCGCGGCGAGATGGGCGACCTGTCTTCCTTCGAGTCTGCTCGTTTCGACTTCGAGCGCGACTATCTGGCCAAGCTGCTGAAGATCACCAATGGCAATGTGACCCAGGCAGCGCGACTTGCCAAGCGCAACCGCACTGAGTTCTACAAACTATTACAGCGTCATCATCTCAATCCAACGATGTTCAAGCCCCTCGCGCAGGTTCAGCGTACGGCGTAGCTCAACCACGGCGCGCGCGAGGCTGCATTAGGTCATGCCTCCCGCGCGTCTGTCTCACTTCAGTGACATGTAAGTCGCTGATAACTAACTTGTAAGAGCCGACCCCCTGGTTTCGTCGCTGCAGAGTGACGAAAGGAGCGGTGTTTTGCGTGCCATATCCCTGATTGTTAAAGAAGTTTTCAAGTGGTATGGGCCTTGCAAGGTGACTTGGCGCACATCGCGTGCGTGTTGGTGTGCGCTCAGAATATTTACCTGAAGAGAGCACCTCGACCAATAACGTGAATGCACAAGGACATGAGGGCTCGAAACGGCTGGTTGTTTCCGCTGATGGTGCTCGCTGCGGGTTCGGTGACGGTATTCGGCTGCATTGGGATCGCAGCCATCACCGGCTATCTCCCGCTCGCGAAGGGCACCGCGCTTCCATTCGGCGTACCGAGCGTTGGCCACGGCCTTGAACAAAGGGCGCCGAGCCTCATCAAGCCAGAATCTCACCCTGCGGTGGCCGCGGTCAATACACCAGACAGCGCCGACGGCAACGCGATTGCGGCCGATCGAGCAGGCAAGTCAGATCCGACGCAAAAAAAATCGAGCCCTCAGTGAGCAGATAGTTTATGATGCGGCTGTCGACGCGACGGAGCAAGCCAGGAGTCACCAGATCCCGGAGTCACCAGATCCCGCGCGATCAATCCCGGGAATCGAGCAACAATGAAGAGGAGCAACCAGGTCTGAACCGCTTCTTGTTTTGAACTCACAATTTGTTTTCGTGCGCGTTAGCGCTCTCTTTTTGCCCGATTGCCTCCCTTGTCGGGCATCTTTTTTTGTGGCACCGAAGCTCTCATCGATTGGCTGCAAACCGAATGCGCTGCGGCGCCCTTTGCATCCTGCTCGCCGCTCTTTGCGCGGGATGTGCAACCAAGCCTCCTGCGGCGAAGGTCAATCTGACTGGATTCCCGCCCGCATTTCGCGATGGCTACAACGATGGCTGCCGCAGCGCGCAGCCCGGGGCGCTCAAGCGGCGTGACGAGACGCGCTTCTCCAAAGACACACAGTACGCCAACGGCTGGCGTGACGGCTACGACATTTGCCGGCAGGCCAAAAACCAATAGCGCTCTGCGCATTCCAGGATAAGCGCGGTGGGCCGCTCGCGAACCGGCTCTGAGGCGAGGCCGTGTATACTTTCCGCGCCGACAGCCAGGAGAAATTGCGATGAATGCCCCGCTCAACAAACCGGTTTTCAGCTGGGAAGACCCTCTGCTACTCGAAGAGCAGCTCAGCGAAGACGAGCGCATGGTGCGCGATTCCGCGCGCGCCTATGCGCAGGACAAACTGATGCCGCGCGTAGTCGAGGCCAACCGCCACGAGCGCTTCGAGCCCGAGGTTCTGCGCGAGATGGGCGCACTGGGTTTCCTCGGCTCGACGCTTGAGGGATACGGCTGCGCCGGGGTCAACCACGTGTGCTACGGCCTGGTCGCGCGCGAGATCGAGCGCGTGGATTCGAGCTACCGTTCCAGCATGAGCGTGCAGTCGAGCCTGGTGATGTACCCGATCTATGCATACGGCACCGAAGCGCAGCGTCAGAAGTATCTGCCCAAGCTCGCCACCGGCGAGTGGATCGGCTGCTTCGGCCTGACGGAGCCCAACTCCGGCTCCGATGCAGGGGGCATGGCGACGCGTGCGCGTAAGGTCGATGGCGGCTGGCGGTTGAAAGGCTCCAAGATGTGGATCACACACTCGCCAGTGGCCGACGTGTTCGTGGTGTGGTCCAAAGACGACAAGGATGTGATCCGGGGATTCATCCTCGAGAAGGGGATGCAGGGCCTGTCGGCACCGAAGATTCAAGGGAAGTTCAGCCTGCGCATCTCGGTGACCGGCGAGATCGTCATGGACGACGTTTTCGTCCCCGATGAGAATCTGCTGCCCAACGTGAGCGGTCTCAAAGGCCCATTCGGTTGCCTCAACAAAGCGCGCTATGGAATCGCATGGGGCGCTCTGGGTGCTGCGGAGTTCTGCTGGCACGCCGCGCGTCAATACACACTGGATCGCCACGCATTCGGCCGACCGCTCGCCGCCAACCAGCTCATCCAACTGAAGCTCGCCGACATGCAAACCGAAATCACACTCGGGTTGCAGGCGTCGTTGCGCGTGGGCCGGCTGATGGACCAGGGTTCCGCGTCACCGGAGATGGTATCGATGATCAAGCGCAACTCGTGCGGCAAGGCCCTCGATATCGCGCGCACCTCACGCGATATGCACGGCGGCAACGGCATCGCCGATGAGTATCACGTCATTCGGCATGTGATGAATCTGGAAGCTGTGAACACGTACGAAGGCACGCACGATGTGCATGCGTTGATATTGGGACGTGCGCAGACCGGGATTCAGGCATTTTCCGCGTAGCTGCGCAGATCTAGAAAACCGAACTTCAACGCAAAAGCGCAAAGAACGCAAAGGTCGCAAAAAGAATATCGGCGCGTATCTCCCGTGCGGGATTTCCAGGCGCGCGGTCGCTCACGTTTTTCTTCGCCCGGTTTTCTTTTGCGTCCTTCGCGCTATTTTGCGTCCTTTGCGTCCCTCAGTTCGGTTTAGGTACTTACACGCACCGCCCCCCATCCACTTCGATGCACGTGCCGGTGATGAACTCCGCGTCATCCGATACAAAGTAAAGGCATGCATTGGCCACATCGAGCGGGCGGCTCATGCGCCCGAGCGGGATCGTGGCGATGAACTTCGCCCGGTTCTCCGGTGTATCGGGCACGCCCATGAACTCGGTCAGCAACCCGGTCTCGCCGATCACCGGATTGACGATGCACACGCGGATCTTGTCCGGCGCGAGCTCGACGGCCATCGTCCGGCTGCAGATGATCGCAGCACCCTTGCTGCCGTTGTACCAGACCAGCCCCGGACGTGGACGCACGCCCGCCGTCGAAGCGACCGTGACGAACACACCGCCCTTGCCCTGTTTGCGGAACACGGGCACGCAATTCTTTGCGCTCCAGTAAAGGCTCTTCACGTTGACCGCGTAGACGCGATCGAACTGTTCCTCGGTGACGTTCAGCATCGGCTGATTGCGATGGGTGGTGCCGGCGTTGTTGATGACGATATTGAGCTCGCCATAGGCGTCCAGCGTCGCACGCACCAGAGCCGCCCAGTCTGCGTCTTTCGCCACGTCCGCTTTCACGAAGGTAGCCTGTCCGCCGCCCGCCGCGATTTCCTTCGCGACACGCTCGCCGCCGGCGACATTGATGTCATTCACGACGACCTTGGCACCCTCCTGCGCGAAACGCTTGGAGATGCCTTCGCCGAAGCCCGAGCCGCCGCCGGTAACGATCGCCACCTTGTCTTTGAGTCTCATTTTCCGTCCTCCAAATAAAAATGGGAGCGCCCCGGCTCCCATGGCCATGCGTTCGCCATATCAGGCGCGCGTGGCGCTGACGCAGACCGGCCCGTCCTGCTCGACCACTTCTTTGCTTTCCTTGGTGCCCACCGTACCAAGGTCCACACCGTAACGCACCGCGGTCATCTCGGCGAGGATCGACACGGCGATCTCAGGCGGGGTCTTGCTGCCGATACGCAGCCCCACGGGGCCATGCAGACGATCGAGCTCACCTTGCGACAAATCGAACTCGGCGAGCCGCTGCTTGCGCTTGGCGGTGTTAAGGCGCGATCCCAGCGCGCCGACATAGAACGCAGCGGACTTGAGCGCTTCGATCAACGCCAGATCATCGAGTTTGGGATCGTGCGTCACCGCCACGACTGCACTGTGGCTGTCGAGGTCCAACTGTGTGATCACATCGTCGGGCATGCCGCGATCGAAATCGACTCCGGGCACGTCCCAGCTGTTCGCATACTCCTCTCGTGGATCGCACACTACAACGTTGTAGTCGAGCGCCAGCGCCATTTGCGCGAGATACCGCGAGAGCTGGCCCGCACCGATGAGCAACAGACGCCAGCGCGGCCCGTGTATCGTCGTGAGCTTCTGACCGTCGAAAGTCAGCAGATCCTTGCGGCTCGCGGGCGCAAGCGTCACCTGACCGGTACCCAGATCCAGGGTACGCGCGATCAGCTCCTGCTGACCGATGCGCTTCAACAACTGCGACAGTTGATCGGCATCGGCGAGCGGCTCCAGCACGATCTGCAACCGACCGCCACACGGCAGACCGAAGCGGGCCGCCTGTTCCTTGCTGATGCCGTACAACACGATCTCCGGCTTGTCGCCGGCCAGGGAATGGTTGCGAATGCGATCGATCAGATCGTCCTCGACGCAACCGCCCGAGACCGAACCGGAGACCTGCCCGTCGTCGCGAATAGCAAGCAGAGCGCCGGCAGGACGTGGCGCGGAGCCCCAAGTCTCTACAACCGTAGCCAGCACCACACGATGACCGCCTCGGAGCCACTCCACGCTGCTCTTGAGTACCTGCAGATCCACACTGTCCATATTCGACTCGGCAAAAAGACCTTAAGAGAGGCGCGTGCGCCTCAGTTAGGAACACTATAAATGAAAAACCCCCAATTTGCCCCTCCTCCCTTGCGGGAGGAGGGGGACTGAGGGTTTTACTGCTTCTGTGCCTGTAAGACCGTCAGGCCGCGCTGACGTTCTCCGGAGTGAAGGGCAGACGACGCACGCGCTTGCCGCTCGCGGCATAGACTGCGTTCGCGATCGCACCCTGAATCACTGCCGTGCCCGGTTCGCCCAGACCTCCGGGCGGCTGGTTCGCTGCGGGCTTGAGGAAGGTGACTTCGAGCTTCCTCGGGGACTCGTTGATGCGAACCACACGGTACATGTCGAAGTTGTTCTGCTCGATCGAATTGTTCTTGACGGTGATCTCGCCGAACAGACATGCCGATTGACCGAAGTTGATGCAAGATTCCATCTGCGCCAGAGCCTGGTCCGGATGAACCAGCGGACCTGCATCGACCACGGCTACCACGCGGTCCAGGAGCACGTCGTAGGTCGGGGTCACGGTGACTTCCGCCACAATCCCGATCACGGTGTTGTAGCCCTCCATCACGGCTACGCCACGCCCTTTGCCTGCTCCGAGCGGCTTGCTCCAGCCCGACTTGTCGCGCAGCGTCTCCAGCACGGTCTTGATGCGAGGACCGACCGACACGCCGGCGGACAGCCCGGACCACTTGTGCTTTTCTTCCTTGAGGTCAACATTGGCCAGGCGGAACTCGATCGGATCCTTGCCCGCAGCCACCGCCAGCTCGTCGATGAACGACTCCAGCGCGACCGCGTTCAAGTTGTGGCTCACCGCGCGCCAGTAACCGGGCGTCACGCCAGCGTCATGCATGACGTAGGTGAACTTGAGCGCCTGCGTCGCGTACGGGAAGTTGTCGATGCCTTCCACGGCGAACGGATCGATACCATCCTTCACGACGCTGGGGAACAGACGCGCCGAAATGGACGGACTGGTCGAATGGAAGCGCAGGCCGGTGATCTTGCCGCTTGCGTCCACACCCGCCTTGAAGCTGTACAGGCCAGCCGGACGATAGGAGTCGTGCGTCATATCGTCTTCACGGCTCCACACCATCTTCACCGGTACACCGCCCGCCAGCTTGGAGATCTCCGCCGCATCGATGGCATAGTCGACTTCCACGCGGCGGCCGAAGCCACCGCCCAGATACGTGGTATGCACTTCCACCTGTTCAGGCTTGAGGCCGGTCGCGCCGCCGACTACGTGCGGGATCAACTGCTGGAACTGCGTCGGCGTGATGATCACTGCTTTGTCCGCGGTCACGTGGGCCGTGGTGTTCTGCGGCTCCATGGGCGAATGCGACAGGAAGGGCAGCTGATAGGTCGCTTCGACGATCTTGGCCGAGCCGGTGATTGCTGCATCCGGATCACCGCCGCTCTCGCGGAACACCGCACCGGGCTGCTGGGACGCTTCGCGCAGGCCCGCCCAGATCTTGCTCTGGTTGAGCCCGGCATTGGGACCCTGATCCCATTCGATCTCCAGGAGGTCTTTCGCCTTGCGTGCCTGCCAGTAGGAATCGGCCACCACTGCGACGCCGCGCGTGTACTGCACTACGGCTTTGACGCCGGGGGCCTTCTTGGCACGGGAATCATCGTAGCTCTTCACCTTGCCGCCGATGTAGGGACTCATTGCTACTGCGGCGTACAGCATGCCCGGCACGCGCGTGTCGATACCGAACAGCGGCTGACCCGCAACTTTCGCCGGTGTGTCGAGACGCTTCTGCTTGGGATTGCCCACCACCTTGAACGCGCTCACAGGCTTGAGCGGCACGTCCTTCGGCACTTCCAGCTGCGCCGCCTTGGGCGCGATCATGCCGTAGGTGACCTGCTTGCCACCCGGGCCTTTGATGACACCGTTCTCGACCTTCAGCGTGCTGGGATCTACACCCCAGTCCGAAGCGGCCGCGGCCACCATCATCATACGTGCGCTGGCGCCCGCCTTGCGCAGCTTTTCCCATGCATCGCGCACGGAAGTCGAACCGCCGGTCAACTGCCCGCCCAGCAGCGAGTTGATGTAGACCTCGGCCGGAGGCGCGAACTCGACCTTGATCTTGTTGATGTCGACTTCGAGCTCTTCAGCAACCAAGAGCGGCATGGACGTCGCAACGCCCTGCCCCATCTCGGAGCGCGCTACCAGAATGGTGACCTGGTTGTCGGGGGTAATGCGTACCCATGCGTTGGGAGCTGCATAGCCGCCACCAGCATCCGCTTGTGCAACACCGCCCTTGCTCGGGAGATAGAAGCCCAGTGCGAGACCGCCGCCGACTGCGGCGCTAGCTTTGACGAAATCACGGCGAGATTGGTTTTTAATGATATCCATGTGTCAATCCCCCTTAGGCCTTCGCTGCTTGCTTGATAGCAGCACGAATGCGTGGATAGGTGCCGCAGCGGCAGATATTCCCCGACATGAAGCTGTCGATATCCGCGTCGGAGGGGTTCTTGTTCGACGCAAGCAGCGCCGTGGCGGACATCATCTGGCCGGGCTGGCAGTAGCCGCACTGCGGAACGTCGAGCGCAATCCACGCCTTCTGCACCGCGTTGTTGCCCAGACCTTCGATCGTCGTCACTTTCTGTCCGGCGACCGCGCCGATCTGCGTCTGGCATGAGCGGATCGCCATGCCGTTCAAATGCACGGTACAGGCGCCGCACAGCGCCTTGCCGCACCCGAATTTGGTGCCAACGAGACCGAGCTCGTCGCGCAGCACCCAGAGCAGCGGTGTGTCCGGCGACGAGTTAACGGTCACGCTCTTACCGTTTACTGTTAGAGAAATAGCCATACAGAAACTCCCCCTTCGAGATGGGTTGGGATCGAACTACAACGTCTTCACTACGATTAGAAAAAACTTACGACCGCAAAATACACCAATCAAAACAGTGTTTCAACAAAGATTCGTGGCTCGCAGACGCACCGCGGAAAACGGCGCCGGCGATGCGTTTCCACGGCCCACCTTATTGCGACGCGTCATGTTCCGCGCACATCCTTGCACCGATTTCTTTGCGGCATCCGCTCAACGATGGGCGTATTTGCGCAGCTCGAGCTTGCCGATCTGGTTGCGATGCACCTCATCCGGACCATCGGCCAGCCGCAGTGTACGCGCATGCGCATAGGCATAGGCCAGCCCGAAATCCTCCGATACGCCGCCGCCACCGTGGGCCTGAATCGCCCAGTCGATCACCTGCAGCGCGACGTTGGGCGCACTTACTTTGATCATCGCGATCTCAGCGCGAGCCGCTTTATTGCCAACGGTATCCATCATGTACGCCGCTTTGAGCACCAGGAGTCGCGCCTGGTCGATCATGATGCGGCTCTCCGCGATACGCTCGAGCCATACCGTCTGATCGGCGACCGGGCGCCCGAACGCTACACGCTCCTGCAGGCGCTTGCACATCTTTTCGAGCGCGCGTTCCGCTTGCCCGATCAGACGCATGCAGTGGTGGATGCGACCCGGGCCCAGACGCCCCTGTGCGATCTCGAACCCCCGCCCTTCTCCCAGCAGCAGACTGGACGCAGGCACCTTCACATCCTTGAATGTGACTTCGGCGTGGCCGTGCGGTGCATCGTCGTAGCCGAACACGGGCAGCCAGCGCTCGATCTTCACACCGGGTGCATCGCGCGGCACCAGGATCATCGACTGCTGCTTGTACTTGTCCGCATTGCTCGGATCGCTCTTGCCCATGAAGATGAAGATCTTGCAGCGCGGATCCGGGGCGCCCGATGACCACCATTTGCGGCCATTGATGACAAAGTGATCGCCCTGGCGCTCGATGCGGCTCTCGATGTTGGTAGCGTCCGAGGAAGCCACGGCCGGCTCGGTCATCGCGAAGCAGGAGCGGATCTCACCCTTGAGCAGCGGCTGGAGCCACTGCTTCTTTTGCTCCGGCGTGCCATAGCGCACCAGGACCTCCATGTTGCCGGTGTCGGGTGCCGAGCAGTTGAATACCTCAGGCGCCCAGTGCACGCGCCCCATGATCTCACACAACGGCGCGTACTCGAGGTTGGTGAGTCCGGCGCCGACCTCAGATTCCGGCAGGAACAGGTTCCACAGTCCCTGCTCGCGCGCCTTCTGCTTCAGCTCCTCGACGATGCGCGTGGGCTGCCAGCGATCGCCCTCGGCGACTTCGCGCTGGAACGTCTCCTCGTTGGGGTAGGCGTACTGATCCATGAACGCGGTGAGACGCGCTTGCAGCTTCTGTACTTTCTCGGAAAAGGCGAAATCCATGTGCGTTCCCAGGTCAAAGAGCGCCTGCGGCAGGCGCGGATGCTCGCTTCAGAGGCAAGGTGGAGAGGAGAGAAAGCGCGCGCGAGTGCAGCCGATCGGTGTTGCGATACCGTGCGCGAAGGTCGCGGAGCAACCGGCCAGGCTGTGGCGGTAGTACATGAAAGATCCTGACGTCTTTATCGAGCAGCCGCGAGACTCGCTCGGCCACCACTTAGTGTTTTGTTTCGGCGTATGTAACGCTCTGGACGCCCCGGGAATACCTGCCGGTGGCGCGCCTGCTCCAGCGGCCGCTAACTCTAGCCCGTTTCGCCCCGTGGCGCAATTGCGTGCGGGCCGCTCTGTCGGGCCGCTCACGGGGTCGACGGCGCGACCGTTTCATAGCGAGCAATGGCTGCGCGCAGAAAGTCGGGCACTGGAGACGGCTTGCGCGTCTGCGGATCGGCCATCACGTAAATCACCTCACCGGAGATGAGATGTTGGTCGCCCCGCCGGATCTCGAGCAGAAACTGCATGCTGGTTCGCCCAAGGCGCCCGACCCGGACCAGCACCGCGAGCACATCATCGTAGTGCGCGGGCGCGTGATACTCGATGCTCGCCTTCACGACGAAGGTATCGGTTCCGGCCGCGAGCAGGCCATCGGGGTAAGGATAACCGATGGCACGCCAGTACTCGGTGATGCCGACGTCGAAATAGGTGAGGTAGTGCCCGTTGAAGACGATGCCCTGCCGATCCACTTCGGCCCAGCGCACGCGCAGCTCGTGGCGGAAGTTGAATGGGCTGTCGGTCATGCGTACGCGGCGACGCAGGGCACGCTCACCTCCGCAAACGACGCGGCAGGCATATGGCTTTCAATCGAAGCGGTACACATCCATCGCCAGCACGCCGAAGGTGATGCTCTCGTGGATCCGGCTCGCCTGCGTTCTTTCCGAGCCCGCACCCAGAGCGACGAAGAACGGCAGGAAATGCTCCTCGGTCGGATGATTACGCGCTGCACCGGGCGCTTCGCTGCGGTATCGGAGCAACATCTCGGCATCGCCGCGTGCGGCTGCCTGCGCCACCCAATTGCTGAAATCGCTCACCCATGCCGGCGTCGCGCTCCGCCCCGACCAGTCGAGGTCGCGCAGATTGTGCGTCAGGCTTCCAGACGCGAGAATCAATACGCCATCGTCGCGCAGCGGGCGCAACGCTTCGCCGACGCGGTAATGATGCCGGGCATCGAGCTGAGGCTGCACGGAAAGCTGCGTGACGGGAATGTCCGCTTCCGGGTACATCAGCTTGAGCGGCACCCAGGCGCCGTGATCCAGCCCGCGACGCTCGTCCGTGTGCACCGGCAGGCCGGCTTTGGACAGCAGTGCAGCGGTCTGCTCCGCCAACTCGGGCGCTCCGGGCGCCGGGTACTGCATCGTGTACAGCTCGGGTGGAAAACCGTGGAAGTCATGAATCGTTTCGGGCCGCTGCGCCAGGCTCACTGTCGGCTCCGCGCTCTCCCAGTGCGCGGACACCGCGAGCACTGCACGCGGCCGCGGGAGCCGCTTCCCCAAATTGCCGAGAAAATCGCGCGCCTCTCCCGGGGAAATGATCAGGGTGGGCGCTCCATGCGAGACGAATAATGCCGGCAGCTTACTCATAGCTTCACTATCCTTCGTCGATCGCACGCGAGCGCCAACAATGCCCGCAGCTCGCCAGCCATTTTGCCTCGATCGACAAAACCGCATTATACGTTGCCGTGGAGATGGCCTCGCTTTCGCTGCGGATGTCCTAAACTATGAATCATGGGTTCCTCGAGGGGAGGGGCCGAGGGTCAACTTCTTTTGGGCGGACGGATCCATGATCGTCATCCTCATGGGCGTGTCGGGTGTAGGCAAGACGACGGTCGGTGAGCTGCTTGCAGCCAGGACCGGCTGGGAGCTCTTGGACGCCGACGCGTTCCACCCGCAATCCAACATCGACAAGATGCGTAGCGGCACCCCGCTTACCGACGACGACCGCTGGCCCTGGCTGGATCGTCTCAATGCCGTGCTGCGAGAGAAGGAGCAACGGGGCGACTCGGCAATCCTGGCCTGCTCGGCTTTGAAGCAGCGTTATCGCGATCGGCTGGCGCAAGGTCTTGCCGACCTGCGCTGGGTGCACCTCACCGGAGACTTCGATCTCATCAAGCAGCGCATCGAAGCGCGCAAAGGGCACTACATGACCGCGAAGCTGCTCGAGTCGCAGTTTGCCGCGCTCGAGCAGCCGGCCGATGCGCTGGTCCTCGACGTCGCGCTGGACCCCGCGTCGTTGAGCGAATCGATCGCTCGCCGCCTCGGCCTGCAGGCGGCTGTCTAGCTGGACAAGAACGCCCTGGCATGCCTTGGATGAGAGCCCCTTGTACGGGTCGTAAGCCAAATGTCGTAGACGCGGGTGGCCCGGTTTTAGCTTCGCTTGCGCCAACCAGCGATACGGGGATTCGCGATGCACCACACCTACAATTACGGTACACCCGCCGAGTGGCGAGGCCGGCCTGCGTGCGCGCGCCCGTTGGCCATCTGCGCCGCTTTGCTCTGGTTCTGCGGCTTCGCTCAATGCGTGCACGCCGGCACACCGAGCTTTCTGTGCAGCAAGGCCAAAACCTGGCTGGAAAACACCATCTGCAAGAGCGATCGCCTGAGCGCGCTCGATCTGGAGCTCGCCGTCGCGTATGCGCGTGTGCTCAAGGTCGTCTCCGGCAGTGCCGAGCAGACCTTTACCGTGGAGCAAAACAAGTGGTGGGCCTCGCGCAACGCGTGCCAGAAAGACAAGGATCCGGTCGACTGCCTCGCGGGCGGCTATGAAGCCCGCATTGCAGAACTGAAGGGACGCCCGGACTATCCGGGCGATGAGCCTCACGTTCGCGAAGAGTTCTCCGAAGCGCTGATCAAGGAGGCCGGTAAAGGCTGGTCGCAGAATATGTCCGCGTACATGCGCGCCATCCGCGGCTGCATCGACAAGGCTGCGCCGCGCCCGCGCGCGGTACTGGCGGTGTGGCCCGAGGAGGAAGGCGAGCTGATCGGCATGCGGTTGCGCACCGGCACCGGCGAAGACTACATCTGCGTCTCCAGGAAGGACGGCTCACAGGCCAACCTGCGCAAGCGCGAGGCGGTGGAGACTCTGCCCGATTCCGGTCCGATCCTGTGGCTCGGCGCCTCCGCTCCTCCGAAGGAAGCGTGCGGCAAGCCGGTGCAGGTTCTCGACACCGACGACACGCCAGTGGGCTGGCTCGCGGAGGCAAACTGCTGAGGCGCTGTGTCACCCCACAATGCGCTCGACGTACACGTATACCGCCGATCGATTTGTCTGCAATTCCCGTCGCGCAGCGTGCGCAGGTCGATACTTGATCATCCCATCAGATCGCTGCATGCTTGAGGTGCATCACCGCCCCAGGATGCAGACATGCTCAGCTACCGGTCTCGCAAGCTTGCGCCCCGCTTTCTGTCGCGAAACCTGCGACTCCGGATGGCACTCGCGGCACTGGCATTGTGCGGCGTAGGCTGCGCACCACTCGCGTTGGCCGGCGTCGCGGCCTCCGTCGAGGGCGGAAGTGGTCAATCGGTCGATGTCGTCGGGCTGGGGATCGCGTGGACCGACGTGCACGCCTGGCGCGGCCCGTGGAGCACCGAGCTCAATCTTTCTCTGCTCGGTCGCGTAGATCACTGGCACGGTACTGAAGAAAATCCGGTCGTATCCAACCTCTGGGATGTGAGCGCGACACCCGTGGTGAGAATTCAGCCCGCGCAGCCGAAGGGCTGGTTTGCCTTCTTTGACGTCGGCATCGGCGTCCACCTCATATCCGAGACGCGCATCAACGAGCATCGGCAGTTCAGCACGGTGTTCCAGTTCGGCGAATTCTTCGGTCCGGGCGTCCGCTTCGGCGACCGCGCGCAATACGAGCTGAGTTTTCGTGTTCAGCACGTTTCCAACGGCAACATCAAGGAGCCCAATAACGGCCTCACGTTCCACACGATCGCTTTCCAGTATCGCTTCTGACGCCCCCGCGCGCAGGTATCAATACAACGGATCCGACTGCGCCTTCAGAACGACTTCTTGAGGCCTATCGAGATGCCGTGCGGCATGAGCTGCAACACGATCGGCGTGTCGCGCTCATGCGCATACCAGCCGGCCAGGCCGCCCACCACCCAGCCGCCAATCACGTCGGTCTGCCAATGGGCTTGCGCCTTGACCCGCGCCGCTCCAACGTAAAGCGGCAGGAGCGTGAGGGCGTAGACCGCGGGGTGATCCTTGCCGTACTCGAGAATGTACGGCGTGACGAGCGAGGCGGCCTCGGCCGCTTCGCCGCTGGGAAAGCTGTGATTGGAGCCACCCTGGAACCACAACCCGGGGTTGTCGGTGTCGGACGGCCGCACGCGGGTGAACACGTGTTTGAGCCCCTCCGCCGCCACAGCGCCGATGATCTCCGAATCGATGCCACGCCACGCGGTGTTGCCCAGCCGCGATTCACCGCCTTCCCAGACTGCGTACCCGACCTGACCGACGGTCATGACGAGCATTATGTTGCGATAAATATCCTGATTCCAGATGCCCGAAGTGTCTTCGTGGATTTTGTGATCGATGCCGTCCGCCCGAGGCTCATTCACGAACGCCATCGGCGCAACCAACGCGATGGCGACTATGAACCGCTTGCAGAGCAGTCTGGTCTGCACGGAAACCCCCATTGCGATGCAAAAGGCAGTCTCATGTCGGCGAGCATAACACCCTGGGTGGCAAAGCCTTTTCCGCGCATCCATCAGCCCGCTTCGGCGTCCCCGTCTGCGTCGCTGCGGAAGATTATGCTCAGCCACGGGAGGGTTGTGGCCGACGCTCTTTAAGGAACCGGTAAGGGACCCGCAAAGAATGCCGTCTACAATCGGATGTCGCACCAGCCGTGAGGAGGTTTCCATGCGGGTACTGTTGGTTGAAGACGACCTGATGATCTCCGATGCGGTGCGACAGGGGCTCCGGCGTCACGGGTTCGCAGTGGACTGGGCGGGCAGCGGCACCAGCGCCGAATCGGCCTTGGCCAGCGGATCATACGATCTGCTGCTGCTCGATCTGGGACTGCCGCGCAAATCGGGAATGGATGTATTGCGCGACCTGCGTGCCAGCGACAACGGCATACCGGTGCTGATTCTCACCGCCCGCGACGGCGTCGCCGATCGGATCTGCGGGCTGGATGCCGGGGCCGACGATTATCTGATCAAACCATTCGATCTGGGTGAGCTCGCCGCCCGCATTCGCGCGCTCGCACGGCGCCGCGGTGGCCAGGGTACGCCGATCTTGACGTGCGGTGAGCTCAACCTCAATCCGGCAAGCCGCGAGGTCACGTATCAGGGCAACGTCCAGCGCCTGCCTTCGATCGAATTCGCGCTGCTGCGGGCACTGATCGAGCAACCGGGACAGCCGCTGTCGGTGCAGCAGCTCGAACAGCGCCTGTATCGTGCGGAACACCACGTCGAAAGCAATACCGTTGAAGTGCGTGTGCATCACATCCGCCGCAAGCTCGGTCCGGAAGTGATAGCCAATGTGCGCGGTGTCGGATACATGGTGCCCAAATGCCTGTGACCTGGTCGATTCGAAAGCGCCTGCTGTCGCGCCTGATCGGCGGCATCGTCCTCGCCTGCGCGGCGGCTACGCTGGGTCTTTACGTTTCTGCTCGACATGAGGTGGACGAGCTGTTCGATCGGGAGCTCAAGCAGGTCGCGCTGTCGCTGCGCACTCAGCAGGACCTTGACGTGACACAGTCGGAGCTCGACCCCGACACCGAGGACGAGGACGCCATCGTCGTCATTGCGCGAGATCACAACGGGCGGCACATATTCGGTCCGGCCGCGGATGTTCCC
>JBGQKF010000006.1:0-28192 GCA_041499435.1 Gammaproteobacteria bacterium | reverse complement strand
GATCTGGTGGGTGCGACCGGTACCGCGACGCTGGCGCTGGGCGCGTTGCGCAAGGGCGGACGCCTGGTTCTGGTCGGGTTGTATGGCGGCGAGTTTCCGCTTTCGATCGTGCCGATCATCCAACGCGCCATCACCATTCAGGGCTCGTATGTCGGCACGCTGGCGGAGCTCAAAGCTGTGGTGGCGCTCGCGCGCGAAGGCAAGCTCAAACCCATTCCGATCGAGCAGCGCCCGATCGCAAGAGTGAGCGAGTCGCTCGATCAGTTGAAGGCCGGCAGCGTCGTCGGCCGGGTGGTCGTGCAGATCGAATAGAAGAAAGTGAAGGGTGAAGAGTGAGGGGTGAAAAGGTGAACAGGTGAAAAGGTGAACCCGAGAGGTCGGAGTCTTGCCGGGTATTGAGCATCCGGACACAACCTCGATCGCAAAATGCCAGCGACGATCGTGTCCGTGTTCACCTCTTCACCTTTTCACCTCTTCGCCCTTCACTTCTTCACATTTCCAGGAGCACTTCCTGCTTGCCCCCTTGCCATTCAGGGGGAAAAGCGATGACTCAGATTGTGGCGATGTTCATTGCGCTCGCAGGGCTGTGCGTGCTGCTGTATGGATTGGAATGGCTGTTTGCTTCGGTGCGCGGCCAGCCGCTCTGGCGCACCGACAGCCGAACCGACGTGCTGTATCTGGTGTTGACCCCGTTGGTGACACGCTCGATCTCGAAGATCATCACCCTGGCAGGGGTCATGCTTGCTCTGCGCGCATTGGGCCATATCGACGCGCAGCGCATAGCGGATGGATTCGGCCCGGTGGTCAGGCAGCCGCGCTGGCTGATCGTGGGGGAGATGTTTCTACTTGGCGATCTGCTCGGCTATTGGATTCATCGCGCGTTCCACGGGCGGCAGTTGTGGAAATTCCATGCTGTGCATCACAGCTCCACGCAGCTCGACTGGCTTTCCGCTGTGCGCGTCCATCCAATCAACGACATTGCGGCCCGGCTGAGTCAAGCGGTGATCCTTGCCTGCCTCGGCTTCCCGCTCAAAGCGCTCGCAGCCTATATCCCTTTCCTCGCGTTCTATGCGATGCTGCTTCACGCCAATGTCCGATGGTCGTTCGGCCCGCTGCGCTACGTCATAGCGAGCCCGCTGTTCCATCGCTGGCATCACACCACCGAAGAGCAGGGACTCAGCAAGAATTTCGCACCGCTCTTCCCATTCATAGACGTCGCCTTCAACACCTTCCACATGCCGCGCGGTCAAAGGCCTACATTTTTCGGGACGATCGGTACATGCGTGCCAGTCGGCTTCGTGGGACAGTTGCTGTTTCCTTTTCGACGCGCCCGCGACCCGAGCTAGACCAACCCGGCGGCGATGTTGATGGTTACCGCGAGCAGCGTGGTATTGAAGAAGAATGAGATCACGCCGTGCATCAGCCCCAGGCGGCGCATCTGCCGGGAGGCCATGGACACATCCGCAGTCTGCGACGTCATCCCGACTACGAACGCAAAGTACAGGAAGTCTATGTAGTCCGGTTGCTCATTGCCCGGAAAATCCAGACATGGATGCGCGCACGTGGGATCGTCATCGTAGAACTCGTGCGCGTAGTGCAGGGCAAATGCCGTGTGGATGAAGCTCCACGAGAACACGATGGTGATCACCACCAGGGCGAGCCGCAGCCGCGCCTCGTGCGATGGCAGATCGCTCACATTGAACAGCTCCAGGAGGATTGCGGCCAGACTCGCGATTGCTGCCAGGACCGTCAGCGTCAGAATGACCACCGCACCGTCATCCTGCACTTTGGCGCGCCACCGCATGCGTTCCAGGTCGGAGCGCAGCATCATCGTCCACGCCAGACCCAGGTAAAGGCCTACGCCCACATCCCACGCGAGCAACGCACGCGTGGTAGCCGGCAGATGAGCGGGCAGCACCAGCAAACAGCCGAAGCCCACTACCGTCGCCGTGGTCAGGCGCGGGCGTGCTTTGATGACATGCGCTACGGCGGCGAGCTTCATGTGCGGCATTCCAGTAACAGGAGTTTAGATGGTACCTGCACCACACCGATGCCGCAGACATGGACATGGTGGTGCCCGAGGCCTGCGGCTTGCACGGCACTAAGGAACAAATCAAAGCGCAGCTCAAGGCCAAGCTGAGCCGCATTCCGACACGTTTCAAGATCGAACCCAAGTGCGACGCGCCGCTGCTCGCATCTGCGGCAATGACGCTGGTGCAAAGCGAGCGCGGCCGGATCGTGGATTTCTTCAAAAGGCAGTGAGCGCCAGCCGCGCGTGGCTGGGCGCTCCGGGCTATCGCTCCGGCTTCTTCCAGATGCCGCGTGCGTGCATCAGCTCGATCTGCTTCTTGATCACCTTCTCCTTGTACTCGGCGTGCTTCATCGGTACGCGATCTAGATACAGGTTCTTCGGATAGATCGGCTGCTCGTACAGGATCTGGTAGAGCTCCGTGCGCAGGTCTTTCATCCAGTTGTCCCACTGTGCACGCGCGCGATGATCGCGCAAGGCCTCGATGTCGATGACGCCGCCGACATAGGTCGAGCCGGCGCCATAGTCCTGGCGACCGACTATCTGGCCTTTGTAGTTGATGATGTAGGAGCGGCCGCCGAAGGTATCGATCGGCGTCGATTCTTCGGGGAACAGATAGTACGTACCCATGTTAGGGGCGACCACGTACATGTTGTTGTCCAGCGCCCGTGCGCGACTCTGGATCTCGAAGAACTCATTACCGGTTCCCGGGTGCGGGTAAGAGGCCCGGTACACCACCTCGGCCCCATTCATCGCCAGCGCGCGCGCATTCTCCGGATAGGACCCTTCGTTCGCCATCATGATGCCGAGCCGGCCGATCTCGGTATCCACCACCGGCCAGAATGCCTGGAGATTGCGCCCGTACTTTTCTACCCACCAGTCGTAGACATCGTGTGGGCACACCGAGTGTTCGACCGGAAACAGCGGCGAGACCTTGTAGTGCTGCAGAATGACCTCGCCTTTGGGGTCCAGGATGAAGCCGACGTTGAAGAAGCGATCCGCCAGATCGGGATGGCGCGCCTTCGCCTGCGCCATGATGAAGCTGTCGTACTCGCGCGCGATCTTGCCCAGGTATTCGGTTTCCTCGCCCGGGATATCGATAGCGCCCTCGCGCGCGAACTGCACGTGATCCAAGTCCAGCACTTCATCGTTGAAGCCCTGCAAGGCGCCCTCGGGAAATGCGATCAGGCGTACCGGAAGATCCAGGCTCGACAGCCACGCCGCGGCTTTGACCAGGTGCGACAGATGCTCGAGGTTGATCATGATGTCGCTGCGCTTGCGAATGCCGCGCACGGTCGGTATGAGGCCGACGGTGGTGTAGGGTTTGATCATTGGGACTCCTCCATCTTGGATATCTTTCTAGAAGGCTACACTATCCCGTACCGATACAGAGTAGCAACACGAGCCACAGTGATGTATGAAGCTAGTAAGAACTTAGGACAACGGGCCGCTGTTGCGCTTTGGAAACGTGTGTGCCGAGCATGGCACGCAACTATCTTGGTGGAAGTCCAACAGCCAGGTTTTCGCAAAGCCAAAGGAAGGGAAACGGCAAGGGCGTCACTGCGAGTTGGGTCTGAAGGTGTACGTCGGTCGTTTCTTCTGCGGCACTGGCCAGACCGAAGCCAGCGCACGCTGAACGCTGATCGTGCCGAATTTGGCCCACCCGGGGATCGCTCAAGGCCGCGCGCGCGAACGGCAACTGTTTGTTGCGAGCGCGCTAGGACTATCCTCCTGTACCCGGGGCTGATTTCGGGGACTACGTGACTTGCTTAGCCAGTGGGTCGCTAGACTCATCGCGGAGCCGACGGTGATGTACACCACTCGGTGCGGGTGAGCCCATAGTTGTGAAAGCGCAACTCGCCGACGACGTGAAAGGCTAAACGCTCCGGCGATAGCAGACGACAGCCGGCGGGTTAACGGCAACCGGCGCCGCGACCATAGGTCGGCACTCACGAATCGCATGTTGTTAAATTTCAAGACTTTGGTCCGCTGGCGGTGGTATGCCAGCGAGATAGATCGTAAGCCAAGAGCGTCGCCGAATACGAACACCCTTCCATGTCGGTTTGATGAGACGTTTCCCTGTAAAAATAAAGAGATAGACATCCCATAAAAATCGGTTTAACGTTCCAACTGCGGGAGGCGAAGAGCCTGCTTGTTAGCATGTTCAGGACGCTTCGATTGAGTACAGTATTGGGTGGCTTCTTTAACTCGGCAGAGGTGTGTGAAACATGAGACGCAAAACAAGATTAGTAATGCAGTCGGTCTTAGCTGGCGCCGTAGCGTTAGCATTGAGCACTGGCGTCCAGGCTACGGTGTTCTATGGGACGGGCGGAAGCGGCTTAACTTCCTCGTCGGGAACCTCAGCTGCGATCGACTTTGGAAGCGTGGTCACCAGCTTCACGATCGACGCGACCTTGGGGCTGACGGTTAGTTCGCTGCCCGCGGCAACCCTCACGGCGGCGGTCAGCGAAGGCCTTCAAACCGTCCAGGGCTGTACTAAGGCGGCAGCTAGCTGCGCACCAGGTGATTGGGTTAGCATCCTTGGTGAAGGATTGTCCCTCGGTGGGGCCAGTTTCACGCAAACCGTCACTCCTACTGATACTAAATCCTTTGACACTGGAAGCGTGTTGGTATCCGGTGTATCTGTCCAGAGCCTGAGGTTGTCGTTCGACGCCGCCACCATTTCCCCCGCAGCCAGTATCGGCGCGACAGGCTCCTTAACCGCCGCAGCGGTTCCAGAACCAGCAACCTGGGCGTTGTTGTTGGCCGGCATGACCCTTGTGGGGGGTATTGCTCGACGCCGACTCGGTTAAGTTCTCTTTCTTCTGGATCAACGGCCGCAGGCCTACGCATGCGGCCGTTTTTATTTTTTACAGGAAAACGTAGGTTTCCAGACTGCGTTGCTGCCACGCGTAGGTCGGCGTTGACTTAGCTACTCGCACCATCAATTCAGCAGCGACGGAGGACTACTGATGATCAAGCCTACACCGCGGTCGGCCTGATACCGACCGTGCGCGGTATTGTATTCGCAAGCGCAGCGACATCATGATCAACCTCGAGCGCATGTCACACTTGGTGAAGGCAGCGGCAAGGCCGTCGAGGCTGGATCCCCGTGCGCTAGGTAGCCGCGAAACAGGATGCGGTCGAAGCAGGAAAGGACGCCGTGAATGCGATCTTCATGTTTACGGGTGAACTCCTGTATGGCCTTCCCTCCCAATGGTCAACGACATGGATCCCGGCACTACTGCGGGATTGTGAGGGAACGTATTTAGTTGCGGCCAGAGGCCGCGCTAGGAAGACAACGCGAGCGCGAAATTCAGTGTGTCCCGACGCAACGGCGCGTGAGCGCGCCAATCGCTACGAGACCTGCAATCAGCAGCCCGACGGTGCTGGGCTCAGGTACTGCGGATGGCCCGCTCGTGATTGCCAAAAGGCCGGTCAGCGTGGGAGGAGTTGCCCCTTTCTTGAACGTATCGCTTCCAAAGGGGATGTCCACACAACGTTGGTCGCATTGCTCCGGCTTATCAGGCCCGGACGCAAGCCCCGTCAACGTCAGCGTTCCGAGCGCAACGCTATTGTCTCCCGGTGTAAAGTTGCTCTTAAACGTGACGGTCGCGTTGGGTATGGTCGGGTTATCAATGTCCGGGCTGATGCCATCGGGCACCGCGCTGGTGCCGGGAGAGAAGGTCTCGCTCCAATCGGAGGTGCCACCCACGAGGGGATTCCATTGGATGCCTTGCAGGCCTTGCAGGCCCTTGAAATCGTAAACGGTGAAGAAGTTACCCTCCTGCAGAAATACGCCGGGATCAAGGCTGACGTTGTAATGCCATTCATTACCGGATGCGCCAGTGAACTGAACCACGATTGCCGCATTCGCGCCGGACCCACAGAGGAGCAAAAGTCCAGACAGGAGAAATCTCTTCAGCATTTGGCTTCTCCGCTGAGATTCAAAGCATCGACGCATTTGCCAGAGTCCACTAGCCACGACGGCGACGCAAGGCCACCGCACCAAACGCGAACAATCCGAGTAGCATGATCGTCAGACTGCTCGGCTCAGGTACAGTACCCCTCGGTTCAACTAAAGTGGCTACGTCGACCAGACCCACGCTGGTCGAATCGCGTTTGTTCAGCTCGGCTTGAGCAGCGTAGTTCGTCTGCAAGGGACTACCAGTGCTGCTCTTGATGACCAGCGTACCGAGTATCACCGCTCCGGTGCCAATGGGCTCGATTGGATGGTTCGCCGAGTTCGATGGATCGAGCGTGATCTTGATGTTATTGATCGCAGGATCATCTTTCGTCAGTGCGCCGAATGGGTCCGGTGGCGTAGTCCCCGCAATCTGCGTGATGAACGAGCCCGACACCGAGCCGAACATCACCGAGCCCGGGCCACTCAAAATGTTGGGTACGTCGTATATTGTGAAGTAGTCACCTGGGCGGAAGACCTGATCGGGCTGCAACGTGACGCTGTAGAACCAATCCCAGATCCCCGAGCCTGGAGTTTCTTCGCCCTTACCCGCGTTGCTGATGATGACCGCTGCGCTAGCAATGTTGCCCCATAGGAGAAGCAGCGCTATCGTGATCCATATTCGTCTCATTTCAACTTTCTCTAAGCTGTTAGAACGGAACGATCTTCCTCTTGCTGTCCGCCTGTGCTCCTATTGCAGCTCAAACGAATCTCCCGTTCTACTCGGACTACCTTTGCATCCAGGCTAGCGCGTTTTTTGAAGCATGTCCATCTCGCTAATTTTTAAGAGGAAATGCTGCATGATATGGGCGTAGGGACCGTATGGACAAAGCGACGTGTCATGACTTCTAATATTGTCGCCCGCATACAACAATGCTAGTACATTCGACTGATTCTTCGGCGATTGCGATGTATGCTGCGTGCAGGTGGACGCGTCGTCGGTGGTTGCTCACGGTGACAACTCTTGCATACCAATGTCGACATCGCTCAGCGCACGCCGCGGAGCCAGTGGAGGGGCATTTCAGTTTTCCGCGCGATCACGGCGCGCATCCTTCGGCCAACACCGAGTGGTGGTACATCACAGCGTGGCTGCGCGACGAGGCCACACGCCCGCTCGGAATGCAGATCACGTTCTTCCGCAACCGGCCCCGCGTTCAGGAGGACAATCCCAGCGCATTTGCGCCGAAACAGTTGCTGTTCGCGCATGCGGCATTGAGCGACCCGAGCACAGGGCGGTTGCAGCAAGACCAACGCGCTGCGCGAGCGGGATTGGGTCTTGCCAGAGCGGCGGAGGAAACCACCGATGTCCGTATCGACGAGTGGTCCTTGACCCTGGAGGGACAGCGGTATCGAGCACGCATTGCAGCGCGCGCGTTCGACTTTGCGCTGGATTTCACAGCTGTGCAGCCGGTGCTGCTGGAGGGGCAGGCTGGCTTCAGCCGCAAAGGGCCGCGGCCGGGGGAGGCGAGCTATTACTACAGCTTTCCGCATCTGTCTGCGACCGGAACCATCCGGGCCGCGGGGCGCACCCGTTCCGTTTCCGGACGAGCCTGGCTGGACCACGAATGGTCGAACAACTATCTCGGGAAGGCGGCATCGGGATGGGATTGGATCGGCATCAATCTGGACGATGGTTCGGCGCTGATGGCGTTTCGGATCCGCGCCAGGCGCGGCGGTGAGTACTGGACATCGGCCACGCATCGCACTGCAGATGGAGCAGTGAGCACACTCGCGCCCCTGGCGGTGCGATTCCAGCCGTTGCGTCACTGGCGTTCACCGCACACCGGTGTCGATTATCCCGTCGGCATGCGAGTCCGCGCCGGCGATCTGGTGCTCGACTTGCACCCTTTGATGGACGATCAAGAGCTCGACAGCCGCGCGACCACCGGTGCGATCTATTGGGAAGGCGCAGTGGAGGCGAGCAGCGCCGGACGTGTCGTGGGGCGCGGCTATCTCGAGCTCACCGGTTACGCTGCGCCGTTGCAGCTGTGAGCCGCTGCCGCATTGCCGGCGTCAACCGCCGAGCAGCGCGCGCACCGCTTGCGGCCGGGGCAGCGGTGCGACGGCGCCGAAGCCGGTCGTGGTCAGCGCAGCGGCGGCGTTGGCGTAACGCACCGCATACCAGAAGTCTTCACCCTTCGCCAGGCACGCGAGAAAGCAGCCGGCGAAGCAGTCGCCCGCTCCGGTCGCATCGACGCAATCCACCTTGTGCCCGGCTATCCGCTGTCTGCCATGGCCGTCGCTGGCCAGCACACCGTCCGCGCCGAGCTTCAGCGCGACGTGCCGGGCGCCCAGATCGTGACACCAGTCGACGATCGCCTCCGGCTGCTGCAAACCGGACAGGACCTGTACATCATCCAGGCTGGGCAGGAAATAATCCGCGAGTGCGACGGTGGCGGTAATCACTGCTTTTGCGCGCGCCAGCGGCCACAGGCGCAGGCGTAAATTGGAGTCGTAGGCGACCGAGACACCGGCGGCCTTTGCGGCTTCGATTGCCGCGAAGACCGCGTCGCATGCGGAAGCGGAGATCGCCTGCGAGATGGCTGACGTGTGAAAGTAGCGCGCGCCGCCGATCAGTTCGAGCGGGAGCTGATCGGGACGCATGCGGCTGGCCGCGGAACCGGCGCGCAGATAGCTGAACACATGGCCTTGCGTGCCGTAGTGGATGAAGTAAACCGCGGTGGGTGCCTCTGCGTCGACGCCGACGCCCGACACGTCGACACCTTCTTCGCGCCACAGGTCGAGAAACTGCCTGCCGAACTCGTCCTTCCCGAGACGCGTTACGTAAGCCACTTTGGCGCCCTGCCGAGCCGCGGCGATCGCCGCGTTCGTGGTGTCACCGCCAAAGCCTTGCAGATACCGTCGCGGCTGGCCCGGTATCTCGCTGAATTCGTAGAGCGGCTCACCCAAGGCAACAATGTCCACGTCCGCAGCCATCATTGTGAACGTGCCTGAGCTGCCAACTCCAGAAAGCTCCGCGCGTGTGCGATTACGCGGGCGCGATCTCCGGCGGCCAATGCTTTTTGATCGATGATGTTGTTGCCCACGCCGACCATGCGCGCGCCGGCTTTGAAGTATTCGAGCAGGTTTGCATCCGAGACGCCGCCGGTTGGACACAACGGGATTTCGGGGAACACCGCGTGGATCGCCTGCAGATGGGCGGGCCCGCCGGAGGCAGCCGGAAACACCTTCACAATCGATGCCCCCTCGCGCCAGGCGGCGAGAACTTCGCCCGGGGTGAAGCCGCCAATCAATGCCGCGCGCCCGGCGTTACGTGCAAGCTGCGCCATGCCAGACACCAGGCAGGGCGACACCAGATAATCCGCGCCCGCATCGAGACAGCGCTGCGCAGTCTGCAGATCGAGGACCGTACCCGCGCCCACCAGGAAGTCATCGCCCGCACGCCGGCGCAAATCGTCGATCAGCGCCACGGCGTCGGGCGTGGTGAGCGTAAGCTCGACGGTCTTGAAACCGGCATCGAGCAGACAGGCAATCGCCTGCTCAGCGGCATCGCGCGTTGCGAGCCGCAGCACAGGGATGACGGCAAGCTGACTCAGACGCTCCAGCAGGCCCCGTGCGGACACGCTCGTCCTCTCCGCGAAGCGAAAGCGACAGTGTAGTCCTGAAGGCGATCGCGCGCTGGTCCCGCAACGCGCGCACGAAGACCGATGCAACCGATGCAAAAGCTACTGCTGAGGAGGAAGACTGGCGATGCGAGACCAGGCCGCAATCAGCTCGTCGAGCGTTACGCGACCGTCATGATCCGTGTCGACGTCTTCGAAGCGCTCGGCCGCACGGGGAAAAGCTTTGCCGAGCTGCTCGCGCGTGAGACCGGTGTTGCCTGGATCGAATGCATGCATGCGTGCTGCGATCCGCTGTTCGATCACGGGTGTCAGCGTTTGCGGCACTGCTGCGACGGGAGACGATGTGGGTGCCGGATCGAGCGATGGTGACACACTCGCACCGGTGCCTGCGTCCGGTGTGGCGCTGGCGAGCGGCGCTTGGACATTGCTTGGTACACCCGGTACAGCGTCATCTTGAGGTGCAGCGGTTTGCTGTACGGTTGCAGACGGCACAGGAATCGGTGGCTCGAGTCTGCGCGGCGGCAGGCTAGCGGGTGATACGGTGATGACGCGCACTTGGGTCACGGGCGGTGTTGTCTGGTGGCTGGGCAGTACGCGCAAGCCGACCGCCGCTGCACCCAACACCAGCGCCGCCGGCGTCAGCCAGCGCCACGGCGATGATGCACGTGCTTCATTGCGGCCACGCGATTCCGCCATTGCAGAGGCGATCGCGATGGCACGCTGCGCCTGATCTGAGACGTTTTGCTGTGCCGCCGGCCTGGCCGTCGCGGGGGGCTTTGGCCGCGCGACCATCTGCGGCTGCGCCGCTAAGTTCTTCTGACCGAACAGCACCTCGCGCCACTGTGCAACGCTGCGCGGACGCGAGGTGTCTTCCATTGCGAGACCCCACGCGATCGCATCGACGAAGTGTGCGCTGTAACGCATACGCGCTGCGCCGAGGCCTTTGGCCATGTTGTCCGACTTCATGCGGGTGATGGCATCGGGCGGCGGCTGGCCGGTGACGGCGAAGTACAGCACCCCGGAGAGCGAGTAGATATCGGACCAGGGACCTTGGTCGGCGCTCGTCGTATATTGCTCGAACGGGGCGTAGCCGGGCGAGACGATGGTGGTGAGCGTTTGTGTGGCGCCGCCGACGGCTTGGCGCGCAGAGCCGAAATCGATCAGCACCGGGCCGCCATCTTGGCGCACGAAGATGTTGTCCGGCTTGATATCACGATGCAGAAAGCCGGCTGCATGGACCTTTTCCAGACCATCGAGCAGCGGACTCAGTAGCTTCTTGAGTGAAGCTTCCGGAGGGAACGGATTGCGTTGCAGGAACGCCTTCAGCGGCTCACCGTCTTCGTAGTCCATCACCATGTAGCCGGTGCCGTTGGCTTCGAAGAAGCGATTCACGCGCACGATGTTCGGGTGACCGAATTTGGCGAGCGTGCGCGATTCCTGGATGAAGCGCTCCAGTCCCCATTTGTAATCGTCCTGGTGTGCGGGGCTGGTGGGATGGACAGACTGGTCGGGTGCACGCACCGCGACCGAACCGGGCAGATATTCCTTGATCGCGACGTCCTTCTCGAGATTGATGTCGCGCGCCAGATAAGTGATGCCGAACCCGCCCGCGCCGAGCACCGAAGCGAGCCGGTACTCCATCAGCATGGAGCCGAGCGGTAGCGCGCTTTGGTGGGTAGACTGGGCCATGATCGCACTCATTAACGGCTGGACAATGCCGATCTTGATGCATATTCCTTGCCCGCAAGTACACGGAAGTCAGCTGTGCACGCTACACTGTCCGGGCCAGGCAACGGTTGCGGGACCATGGCTTAGTATGCACCCACCGAATCCTGGCGCTAGCCTTACAGGAGATGCCTGCGGTGCAGCCTCGTGGGAGTTATGACTATGTAATCGTCGGTGCCGGAACGGCCGGCTGCGTGCTGGCGAACCGGCTCTCCGCGCGCGGTGATGTCAGCGTGCTGCTGGTGGAGGCGGGCGGCCGCGACGACTACTTCTGGATCGACATTCCAGTCGGCTATCTCTACACCATCGGCAACCCGCGCACCGACTGGTGCTTCCAGACCGAGCCGGAAAGCGGCCTCAACGGGCGCAGCATCGGCTATGCGCGCGGGCGGGTGCTGGGTGGCTGCTCATCGATCAACGCGATGATCTATATGCGCGGACAGCGCTCCGACTACGATTACTGGGCTGCGCTCGGTAATCGCGGCTGGTCCTGGAACGAGGTGCTGCCCTACTTCAAGCGCACCGAGGATTACGCGCACGGCGCGGACGAGTTCCACGGCGCGGGTGGTGAGCTGCGCGTGGAAGAGCGGCGCGTCAACTGGAAAATTCTCGACGCATGGCAGGAAGCCGCCGCGCAATCGGGCATCCCGAAAATCGTGGAGTTCAATCGCGGCGACAATTTCGGCACCGCCTATTTCCAGATGAACCAGCGGCGCGGCGTGCGCTGGAGCGCCACCAAAGCATTTCTGCGTCCGGTGCTGCACCGGACCAATCTGCAGGTGATGACGGACTCACACGTGCGGCGCGTGCGCGTCGAGACGGTGCAAGGCACGCGCCGCGCGACCGGGATCGAGCTGGTGTGGCGCGATGGCACGGGAACATTCGTCTCGGCGCGACGCGAGGTGCTCTTGAGCGCGGGCGCAATCGGCTCGCCCCACATCTTGCAATTATCCGGCGTGGGACCGGGCGAGCTGCTGCGGCGTCATGGCATCGCGCCGGTACACGAGCTCCCGGGAGTGGGCGAGGACCTGCACGATCACCTGCAGCTGCGGATGATCTACCAGGTGAGCGGCGTGGTGACGCTCAACCAGCGCGCCAACAGCATCTTCGGAAAAATGGCGATGGCGCTGGAGTATCTGCTGTTCAAGACCGGCCCGCTCACCATGCCGCCTTCGCAACTGGGCGCGTTCGCGCGGAGCGATGCTGCGCAACCTTCCGCGAACATCGAGTGGCATGTGCAGCCGCTGTCGCTGGACAAGTTTGGCGAGCCGCTGCACAGCTTCGCGGCGATCACACCGTCGGTGTGCAACCTGCGGCCCACCAGCCGAGGCCATGTGCGCATCAAGAGCGCAGACCCGCTCGCACACCCGGCTATTCAGCCGAACTACCTGGCCACTGCAGAGGACCGCAAGGTCGCTGTCGACTCGATCCGCTTTACGCGGCGGATCATGTCGGCTCCCGCGCTCGCGCGCTATCGGCCGGAAGAATACAAACCGGGCGCGCACTACGAATCGGACGAGGAGTTGTCCAAGGTTGCCGGGGATCTGGGTGCCACGATCTTCCACCCGGTGGGCACCTGCAAGATGGGACACGACGCGCTCGCCGTGGTGGACGATCGACTGCGAGTGCACGGGATTGCAGGATTGCGCGTCGTCGATGCGTCGATCATGCCGCGCATTACTTCAGGCAATACCAATGCGCCGACGGTGATGATCGCCGACAAGGCGGCGGATATGATCTTCGCCGATGCGCAGGCGCCCAATCAGGAGCAAGAGTCCCGCGCGCATAGCAGCGTGATTTGAAGGTTGGCGCGGGCAGGGATGCGCCTGCTCGCCGCGATGTTGGGCGGTCAGGTGCGACGCGCTTTCTTACCAAACCCCGCAGCCGCGCTGGCAACGTGTCAATGCTGCGCGACGCCTTCTTTCCAGTTTGCGCCTTCGATGGCGAGCGTCTCGATATACGCACCGATCTGGAAGATGGTCTTTTCGTCCAGCACGGCGCCCCAGGCCGGCATGGTCATGGTGCGGCCGGTGTCCTTGCCGTGCTGCACGGTATCGACGAACTTACGGAAACCTTTGTTGAACACGCGCAGGTCGGCAGCAGTGCCGCGCTCGCCAGCCCCGTCAGCGCGCCCGCCGTGACACGGGCTGCACGTGTTGCGGAACCAGGACCGGCCTTCTTTGATCGCCTTTTCGTCTCCCGACATGGGATTGGTCAATGGAATCTCGCCGGCGCGCGCTGCGCTGGCCGCCGACGCGATGGCAACGAGAATCGCCGCGATCGCCAGATGTCTTGAAGACTGCTTCATCTCCGCCCTCGATATGGTTTTTCACGATGCAGGCACGGGCGGTCAGCCCGTGCCCTTCCCCACCTCAGCTTCCGATGCTTCCTCCCCCCATAAGTTTTTCACGAATAGCTCTTTTTTTGGAACCTCCCGCTGGATGCTTCAGATCGTGCACTCAGGTCGCGAGCCTGGTTGCGATGCGCTCCCTCAGCACGTTCTTCTGCACCTTACCCGATGCGGTGCGCGGGAGGTCATCCACGACCTCCACGTGCTCGGGAAATTTCTGCCGCGCGAGTCCAGCTTTCTCCAGAAAAGCGGCGAGCGCGGCAACATCGACAGTTTGACCCGGTTGCGGTATGACAAACGCACAGACCCCCTCGCCCAGCCTCGGATGCGGCATTGCCACCACTGCGGTCTCCTTGATTGCGGGATGGGTGTGCAGCAGGTCCTCGATCTCCTTCGGACTGATGTTTTCGCCGCCCCGGATGATGAGATCTTTCTTGCGGCCGCTCACGCAAAGGCAATCGCCATCGACATAGTAACCAAGATCGCCGGTGTGAAAATAGCCGTCGGCGTCGAACGCCTCGAGGGTCTGCTCGGCTTTGGTATAGCCCAGCATCATCTCGGGGCCGCGCGTGCAGATCTCGCCTTCGCCGCTTGAAACCGGCCTGGCGTTGAGTGGATCGCACAGACGCACTTCGTGATTGACGATGCGACCATCGGTGTTGGCGCCGAGCTCGACTTCCGCATGGCTGCGGATACCCAGCGTGACGGTCGGCGCTTCGCTGCTGCCATAGAGCCGGAACGCCAGGCAATTCTTGAAGGTGCGGTTGGCGCGATAGATGACTTCCGGAGGCACCGGCGCGCCGCCGCTCATGAACAGGCGCAGGCTCGAAGCGGCGTTGCCGCGCCGTTCGGCCTCCGCGGTGAGCTCCTTCAAGAATGGTGTTGCACCGACGCTGAAGGTCACGCCATGCGCATCGATCAGATCGAGCGCCTCAGTGGCGCTCCAGCGCTCCATGAAAACCACTTTCACGCCCGCGGCGAATGCGATTTCGAGCGCGTACAGATACCCGGTGATATGCGTGACCGGCGAGGGCATCAACACCACGTCAGCGCCGGTGATGCCCCAGAACGCGATGACCGCATCGATCTCGGCCATGATCGTGTTGTGACTGTGCAGCACCCCCTTGGGGCTGCCGGTCGTGCCCGAGGTGTACAGCACCAGCTTCACCGCATTGGGGTCGCTCTTCTGCCGCGTCGGCGATCGACCGGCGCCGGACGCGAGCAACTGCTCGTATTCGATGCAACCGGGCGCACGACCTCTGACTACCACCGAGTGCAGCAGACCAGGCACCTCTGCGCGCAGGCGCGCTACCATCGCGGGGTAGTCGAAGTTGCGAAACTGTTGGGGAATGAAGAACAGCTTCGGGCGCGCATCGCGCAGAATGTAGCGCACCTCCGCTTCCCGGTAGATCGGCACGATCGGATTGACCACCAGACCCGCGATGCACGCGGCGGTGTTGATGACCATCGTCTCGATCCAGTTCGGGAGCTGGAACGAGATGACGTCTCCGGCGCGCAGTCCCAGCGCCTGAAAAGCGGCAGCGAGCTGACTCGCCTGCGCCAGCAAAGTGCCGAAGTTCACGCTGCGGTTGCCTTCGATTACGGCGATACGCTGCGCGTCTTGCTCAGCTTGGTGCCTGGCGTTCTCGGCCAGCGTGACATTGCGCCATACACCGCTGCTCGTATAGCGGGCTACGTCCTCCGCATTCAAGCGCGTGGCCCAGCCGCTGACATCAGTATGCAGGCCCGTCGTCATCGCATCTCAAGCGGTGGTGTCGGCGCGCTCACCGCCCAGGTAAGCACGCAGCAGCCGCTCATCGCTCATGAAAGCGGCCCACTCGCCGCGTCGCACTTCGTGCACTACGCGCCCGAGCGACATCACATAGGCGCGTTCGGAGGTCTCCGCCGCCAGCGCCACGTTCTGCTCGACCAGCAGAATGCTCATGCCGCCTTCGCGCAGTCGCGCCATCACACCGACGATGTCACGCACCACCTTGGGCGACAAGCCGGTAGACGGCTCGTCCATGATCAGCAGCTCGGGGTGCAGCAGCAGCGCGCGCGCAATGGCGACCATCTGCTGCTCCCCGCCCGAGAGCAGCGCGACCGCCGCATCCAGCCGCGCGCGCATGAACGGGAACAAATCGAGGACCTCATCCAGCGTGAATCTGCGCGCGTTCTCGCGCCGGCGTCCGCTGTGGACGGCCGCGAGCGTGAGGTTGTTGCGCACCGAAAGCTCGCCGAACAAATGGCGGTTTTCCAGCACCACCGCGATACCCTGCTGCGAGCGGGAATGCGCCGGCAGCCTCTGGATTTCGCGCCCATCGTGCATGATGCGGCCTGCTTCGACCGGCAACAATCCGCAGATCGCGCGTACCAAAGTGGACTTGCCCGCACCGTTCGCGCCGATGATGGCGACCGACTCGTTGCGCTCGATAGCAAGCGACACGCCGCGCAGCACCGGAATGCCGCCGTAGCCCGCTTCGATGCTGTCCACGCGCAGCATGCTTTCAGAGTCCGAGATACGCTTCGCGGACGCGCACATCGCCTTGAATCTGCGTGAGCGCACCGCTGGCGATGATCTCGCCGAAGCACAGCACATGGATGCTCGATGCGATCGTGACCAGATCCATGTCGTGCGATATCAGCAGGATGGTAAGCCCCTCACGGTTGAGCCGCTGCAGCGTCTGCATCAGGCGGGCGACTTCCTCGGAATTGAGCCCGGAGGAAGGCTCGTCCAGACACAGCAACGCGGGTTCGGAGACGCACGCGCGCGCGAGCTCCACCAGGCGCTGCTGTCCGCCCGGCAGCTTGCCGGCGAGCTGATCGCCCACCTGTGTGAGGCCGAACTCCTCACATGCCGCGTCGGCGGCTGCGCGCATCCGCGCAACGTCTGCGCGCGCCCTCGGCGTCCAGAGGAGGCCTGCGGTCAGGCCGCTCGCCGTCTGCTTGTACGAGCCGGCCATGATGTTTTCGCGGACCGTGAGGTTGGCGAACACCTGCGGCGTCTGGAACGTGCGCACGAGCCCCATCCGGCTGCGCGCTGGCACCGATAGTCGACTCACATCGCGCCCCTGATACAGAACCTGACCCGCGCCGGGCGCGAGAAATCCGGAAACGATGTTGAAGAGCGTGCTCTTGCCTGCGCCGTTGGGGCCGATGAGCCCGGTGATCCCGCCCGCCTCGACGCCGAAGCTCACATTGTTGAGCACACGCAAGCCGCTGAAGCTGCGCGAGACCTGTTTCACTTCGAGCAAGGCCGCCATGGCGTCAAGGCCTCGCCTGGCGCGCACGCAGCCGTTCGGCCATCCGTCCCAGCGCGCCACCGAAGCCCTCGGGCAGGAAGATCACCGCGGCGATCAGACACCCCGCAAACAGCACGGCGTGGATATCGCCGAACCGGGACAGCAGGCGCGGCATGATGGTGATGAACAAGGCGCCGAGCACCGTGCCGAGCACCGTTTTCGCTCCACCCAGAACCGCCAGCAGCAGAAAATTAATCGCGCGGTCCACGCCGAAGCTGTCCACGCTGACGAAGGAAACATAGTGCGCGAACAGACTGCCGGCGAGCGCTCCCAGGACAGCGCTCAGCACGAACACTTTCACTTTGAGCAAGTGGTTGTCCACCCCGAGTACGGCGGCCGCGGCGGGTGCGTCACGCATCGCGCGCATCGCGAAACCGGTGCGCGAGCGCAACAGATTGCGGTGAAGGAGCAGCAGCAGCACCGCCACCGGCCATACCAGGTAGTAGAAGCGTTGCGGACTGTTCAGCACGAAGCCGAATAGATTGAGTTGCGGGATGCCGCCGATGCCGAGCGTGCCGCCGGTGAGCCAGTCCCACTCGGTGAACAATACCTGTCCGATGATGGCGAGCGCGAGCGTCGCGAGCGCCAGGAAGTATCCTGAGAGGCGCAGGACCGGCCAGCCGACCGCCAGCGCGATCGCTGCGCTGATGCCGACGCCGATGGCGAAGCCTGCGGGCGCGGGCCATCCATAGTGCGTGGTGCAGTACGCGGTGCTGTATGCGCCGATACCGTAGAACACGCTCTGTGCCAGCGAGACGATGCCGCACTGGCCGAGCAGGAAGGCGACGCCCAGTCCGGCGATAGTATAGAGGCCGGAGAACACCAGCATATCGATCACGCTGCGCGATGCGAATCCAGGCGCCGCAGCCCACAGCGCAAAGAGCGCGGCGACAACGCCCCACATCCGGTAGCGGGCGCTGCGCAAGGGCGAAGCCGGCAACGATGAAGGCACCTCATTGGCGAATTGCTTCATCGGGTCGCGGCGTCCTTCACCCGCCCTTGCGGGCGCGTTTGCCGAGCATGCCGTTGGGCAGCACGATCATGATCAAAATCAGGATCGTCATGGCGATGACGTCCTTGTAGCCGGAAGACACGGACAGCACCGCCAGCGACTCCACGAGACCGAGCGTCACTCCGCCCACCACTGCACCGAACGGATTGCTGAGCCCGCCTAGAATCGCGGCTGCGAATCCCTTCAACGTCAGCAGCAGCCCCATCTCGTAATGGATGGTGATCAGTGGCGATACCAGCACGCCGGCGAGGCCGCCCACCAGTCCGCCCAACAGAAAAGTGAGCGTGCGCATGCGCGGCACATCGATGCCGATGCTGGCCGCGCCGTCCTCGTCGATCGAGGCGGCCATCATCGACAGGCCGATGTGCGTGCGGTGGTAGAACAGCCAGAGCAGCAGCATCACCAGCGAGGAGATCGCGATCAGCCAGAGCGCGTGCGTGCGGATCGCGGCGTCGAAGAAGATCTGTGAGGTCTCGCCGCCGATCCCGGGCAGCAGCCGAGAATCGCGGCCGAAGATGAACAGCACACCGGCCGAGATCGCAAAGGCGATCCCCAGGGTGAGCAGCAGAAAGCTCTCTTCAGTGCCACCGCGGCGGCGTGTGGGACGCACAAGGAGCAAATCGGTGAGCCAGCCCAGCACGCCCCCCGCAGCGATCCCACCCAGCGCGGCGAGCGCCAGCGGGAGCGAGAGCCGCTCCAGCACCAGATACGCGGCCATGCCGCCAACCAGCGCGAACTCGCCTTGCATGGCGTTGATGATCCGGGTGCCGCGGAAGATGACGGCGATCCCCAGACCCACCAGCGCATAGACGAAGCCGTTGGTGAGGCCGGCCAGCGCCGACTGGAGAAGCAGCGTGCCGCTCATGTGCCGCGCTCGAGGCAGAGGCGATGACGCAGGGTTTGCCGCCCGCTCCTGCAAAAGGAGCGGGCGTGCATCTCATGCCTCGGCGGTGAACTCGTCGATCAGATGCTTCTTCAAGAAGCGCGCGTGATGGCCTGATGCCATTTCCAGATGATGGCGAGTGGAGTAGAGGCTCATGTGGTTGACCTTCTCCAGCACCACCAGCTCCTTGTTGCCGGCCGGGATGGTGTTGTACATCTCGATCTCGAGATCCCACTGCGTGATGTTGTCCTGCTCGGCGACCACCACCAGCGTGGGTGTGTTCAAGATGCGCTTGGCGTAGGGGAACACGTTGTAGCTGAGCAGCATCTCGACCGACTCGACGGTGTTGCGATGCTCATGCCGCGGCGCCTCCTTTTCCTTGATGCGCTGGAAGATCTCGTAGACGTGCGGAAACGGCCAGCTCGAAAGATTGTTGTCTGGATCGGAATGCGACATCGGCATCATCGCGCTCGGCTGTCCGTCGGAGCGGCGCACGCGATCTTCCATGATGAGGCTCAGCAGCTTTTCGAACTTGCGCTCGCCATGGCAGCGCTTCATCGTCTCCCAGCCTTCCACGACCGGCACGGTCGATACCGCGCATTTCACGCGTGGATCGGTCGCAGCCACCGCCACGACGTGACCGCCGGCATAAGAGATACCCCACACGCCCACGCGTCGGGCATCGATCTCGGGCTGCTTCATCACGAAGCTGATCGCATTCTTGTAGTCTTCGATCTGACCCCACGGATCGATGTGCTGGCGCGGCTCCCCTTCGCTTTCACCGAGGCCGCGGTAGTCGAACATGAGCACCGCCACGCCGGCCTTCACGATCACCTCGGCGTAATGCGGCAGAACGATCTCCTTCACATAGCACCAGCCCCCGCCCATCACCGCAATCGGAAACGGCGCCTTGCCCGAGTCCGGGGTGACCAGCACGCCGCGAATCTTGGATCCCTTGCTGTTGAACTCGACGTTCTTTCTCATGTTTGCCTCCGAATCACCGCAGTCACTGTGCTTTGAACGGCAGCCGCGTGAACTTGCCATTCATCAATTTAGAAAATACGTAGCTCGACAGCTCGATCCCGGTCATGTCTTGTGCGCCGAAGTTGTAGGTCGCGAGCACGCCTTTGTATGGCTCGCGCAGCGCTTTCGCCAGCGCATCGGGAGCAGCGTCGGGGCCGACTTTCTCCAGCGCACGCGCCAGTGCGTTGACCGCGTCGAAGCCGGCCGCTTCGTAATTCTTCGGCAGTGCGTTGTACGTCTTCTTGTACAGGTTCACGAACTCGACTTGATGCGGCAGCGGATCCTCGCCGATCACGAACTCGGGAAACACGATGTCGTGGCCGAACTCGCCCATGCCGTTCACGTATTGATACGCCGACGAACCCAGCGCCGATACGATCGGCTGCTCGATGCGCATCTGGCGCGCATTGCGAAACGGTACGGGGTTGGTGGCGATGATGAACAGCACTTCGGGATTGGCCGCACGCACTTTAGCGGCCTGCGTCGACACGTCCGTGGCGCCGACCTCGAACTTCTCTACCGCGACGAACTCGATGCCATAGGCGCCGCCTTGCGCCTGCAGCGCGTTGTTGACGAGCTGACCGTAGCCCGAATCGTGCAACACGCCGACCTTCTTCACCTTGAGCGCTTTGGTGGCGTACTCCAGCATCGCTTTGGCATTGAGCGTCTGCGGCGGCATCATGTGGTACAGCGATTTGTAGGTGAGCTCGATCTGCGGGCCGAGACCCGTGATGCACAACTGCGGGATCTGCTGCGCATTGGTGATGGCGGCGACGGCGCCGGTGCTGGCCGTGAGCGAAGGTCCGATGATCGCCTTCACCTTGTCGTTGAACACCAGGTCCTCGGCTTTGCTTTTCGCAATGTCCGCTTTCGAGCCGTCGTCCTCGATCAACACCTTGAGCGGCCGGCCTTTGATGCCGCCCTTGTCGTTGATCAGCTTTTCGGCGAGCTGGACACCACTGCGCTCGGCCTGCCCGAGGCCGGCGCCGGGACCGGTGAGCGCAAGGACGGCGCCGATTTTGATCGGCTCTCCGGACGGAGTTTGCGCCGCGCCGGGCAGCGCGGCGGTCAAGGACACCAGCGCAAGTATGGCCGGAAGCGCGCCCGGCCTGGATGCAGACCCTCGCATGCTCATTCCTCCTCCAACGCTAAAAGGAACCGGCAGTGCCGTTCCTCATAATCTTCTGGAACCGGGGGCGCCTGTTCCATAGCTTTTTTTTCTGGAATCGGTCGCCGCCGATTTGAGTGCGATTTTATTTACTGCAGGCAGCCGCTGTTATAAGGTATGTCGGTCAGCCTGCAACGATCTTAGTTACCAGTTGCTAACTCGTCAAGCCGGGCAAGCGCCCCGGCGTTGGCAGCGCACTTGTTGTGCAATGCAATCCGCTAATGACCGTTTGGTTAGTGAGCGTGCATTGACTGCGCCACAGAGTGGCCTGGGCAAGCGAGACCTCGAAAGATAGCGAATGAAACGCAATGTGCGTAAGCCTCCAGTGACACGTCGTGCCGGCAAGCGGCCGCTGCAGAAGCGCGCCGAGCCGCAGCGCACCACGCGCCTGCCGCGCGCGGAGCGCGAGCGCCACATCGTGCAGGAGGCAATCAAGTTCTTCGCCGAGGTGGGCTTTGGCGGGGATACCCGCGAGCTCGCGAAGCGCTTGAAGGTGACGCATCCGCTGCTGTTTCGTTACTTCCCGAGCAAGGATGCGTTGATCGAGCGCGTGTATCAAGAGGTCTACATCGGCCGCTGGAATCCCTACTGGGAGCTGATCATCGCCGATCGGTCCCTGCCGATCCGCACGCGGATGGTGCAGTTCTACAAGCTCTACGCCAAAACCATCCTGGCGTACGAGTGGGTGCGGCTGTTCATGTTCTCGGGGTTGAAAGGTGCAGACATGAACCGGCGGTGGTTCGCACTGGTCGGCGAACGTATCGTGGTGCCGCTGTGCCGCGAGATTCGTGCAGCGTACGGGCTGCCGGACCCGGAACAGGTGCCGCTCGCGCAGACCGAGCTCGAGCTGGTGTGGGGCGTGAACTCGCGGGTGTTCTATTTCGGCGTGCGCAAATACGTCTACGGCATGCCGGTGCCGTCCGATCTCGATGCTTTGATCGAGGCCGAAGTCGACACGTTTTTCGACGGCTTCGTGGGCACGCTCAAGCGCTCGGTGCCGGCGCTGTCTGATGATCCGGCTCGCACGTCTCGTAATCGTCGGTCACGAGGCCTGGCTGCGGCACGCTGAGTAAAAAACGCGTGCGGCTCGCACCGCACGCGTTTGGTCCGCGTCAATCTACCGGTCAGCGGGTGAAGCCCACTACGATACTGCCGAACTCGGTGCCGAGCGCTTCGTCGCGTCCAAAGCCTGCGGTCCCGCCCAGCGCCTGCACGATGTACTGCTTGCCGTTCTGCGTGTAGGTGATAGGCCCGGACTTGGCTGCCGTGTGCAGGTTCACCGAGTAGAGTATCTTGCCACTGCTTGCGTCCACCACCCGGAATTCTCCCCACTGCGTGCTATAGATGGTCAAACCGCCCGCGGTGGTCAGCATGCCGCCCGCGTAGCCCGCCTTGGTGTCTTCGTTTCTCCAGACTTCCTTCCCGGTCTTCGCATTGACCGCGAGATTCACCTCATTGCCAAAGATGAACTCCTGGTAGGCGCCGAAGTGCCGTACGTTGCTGATCACCTTGATCTCTTCGAAGCCATACTTCATGCCCGCATTGGTGGCCGCCAGATACAGATTGCCGGTCTTCGGGTTGTAGGCGTTGGGGTACATGTTTACGCCACCCAGCAGGCTTGGCCAGATTTCCACTGGATCTCCACCTTCCTTGGGCAGTGCGACTTGGTCGATCGGCCGGCCATTGGCGTCGTAGCCCTTGATCCAGGTGATCTTGTCGGCGAACGGTGTGGCCTTGATGAATTTGCCCGTCGCGGCTTCCAGATAGTGCACGTAACCGGTCTTGTTGGGCTGCACAATGGTCTGCTTACCATCGATGTTGATCAACATCGGGGTCTTAGGAATGTCGTAATCCCAGGGGTCGCCTGGAACGCCGACGTAACGCTATGCGACTTTGCCGTTGTTCGTCTTGACCGCGACGATACTAGCGGCGCCCACGTTGTCCATCAGACCGCCGCCACGGTTCTTGGGATTCCACTCATAGGCGTTGGCTGTACCAGTAAAGTACATCTTCAGGTTCGGGTCGTATGAGCCCGTGATCCAGGGACCTGCGCCGCCGTAGGCCTGACTGCCTTCCGGCCAGCTGTCATAGCCCGGCTCGCCTTTCTCCGGGATCATGTTGGCCTGCCATTTGACGTTGCCATTCTGCGGATCCACACCCAGCACGTACCCGGGCAGGCCGCCGAAATCGGTTCCGTTCATCGGTACGATGATGGTCCCGGGTATGGCGAGCGGGCCGACTGTGACGGCGTAGCCGGTCGAGTCCTTCGCCTTGGCGAAATCCTTGGGATACGGGAACCCGTCGTAGGCCTTCACGAACTGCGCTTTGCCGGTCTTGTAATTGATGGCGTGCAGCTTGGCGTCATTGGACAACAAATAGATATTCTCCCCGTAGATCGCCAGTCCGCGGTGCTTGCCGGTGATAAACGGAACGTTGTACCCGCCCCAGTCGTCCGGTAGCTTGTGCTCGTACTTCCACACCACGTTGCCGTTGCTGCCGTCCAGCGCGAACACTTTGTTGTCCTGCGCGAAGAACACCATTCCGTCATGGAACAACGGTGTATTTTGCGCATCGTTTTTACCGCCAGGCGAGAACACCCAGGCGACTTTCAGGTCTTTGGCGTTGCTGGGATTGAGTTGCGTAAGCGTGCTGTAGCGGTGCGCGGCCCAGTTGCCGTTGGTATGCAGCCATGAATCGCCCGCCTCTGCCGCGAGCATCTGATCCGTAACCGGGCCGGCTTGCGCCAACCCCGCCCATACCAGCGCAGACATCAGCGCAGCCAGTTTGAAATTACGATAGCGTCGGTCCATCTCTTCCCCTCCTGTTTGTCTCAACCGAAATCCATAAGGAATTTCACCGGGCCCGCAGCAAAAGTAGCGGGTCTGATTGCAATGACAATTGATCCCGGAAGGTACAGACAGGCATGCTGCCTGATGCAGTGCGAGATGGAAACGGCTGAACGGAACCTGCCGAAGACAAACCGACTGACGAGTCGGTACGAGCGCGGCTGTTATCTCGCGGTCCGGGACCCCCCTTAGCTTTTGATCGCCTGGCATCTCCTCCCAACTCAAATATGGCGACCGCTTCTTGTAATGTGACCGGCCACTTGCACGTGGCGCGGCTTCAAACGGCCACTCCCTCAAGAAGAAAACGGCCGCCCGCCAAGGGTAGCCTTATCTTACTCCTCTTACTCCTGCACCGCCCACACACGTCAATAGGAAACTGGAGCCGGCAGTCAAGCGGGCAGGTTCGCGCGGAGCCGCGTCAGGAATGTGCGAATGCGCTTCGCATTCATTCCCAGATCGCTCCTGCCGACCCGCGACATCGAGCGGACGTCCACGCGCGCGCCTTCCGGGGTTTCCTGCACCCGCACCACCACGTCATCTTTGAAGCCGTATAGCAGACTCGTGTCGACAGCTTCGATGCGGCCTTCGCCGGGACTGATATCCACGATGGCGAGGCCCATCGACGAGAGTGCCTGTCGTGCGGCCTCGAACACCTTGTCCTTAGGCGCTTTGGTCATCAGCGGCTCGATGTCGGGATAGGCTTCCTTCTGCTCTGCGCCGATCTCGGTGCCTTCATACTCAACCGAATGGTCGCCCTCTTTGCGCAGCTTGGCGGCCGCGATGAATTTCGGCGGGTTGACGATATCGGTGGTGATATCGTGGATCCTCGGGACACTGCCGACCGTGCGTGAATATGTCCAGGGCATGTATGCAGTGAGCGCAGAGATCGCCAGTCCGAGCAATCCCATGAACAGCACGCCGGGGCGGCGCCCTGCGCTCAGGATGAGACCCACGAGGCTCACCGCACCGGCGGCGAATGCGGCGTAGAACGCGAACTTGAGGATGTCGAAACCGGTGCGAAAGTGCCACAAGCCCAGCCGATAGCCGATGCCGGAGAACACGGCAATGGCGGCACACAGCACGGCGAGGACCAGCCCGGCCAGCGCGACGCGCCGTGCGAGGGGCCGATCGGCCGCTGGTGTGGACAAGGAAGCTGCGGTTTGCTCGCTCATGGGACCTCCTTCACGATTCACGGTTCTCACGCGATTTTACCTTTCAATTCGGCTCACGCCGCTTAAACGGCTGACCTTGCGACGTGCTCCCGACAGCCGCACTGCGACGGCAGCTAAAACAGTGACGCTGTCGGTCAGCTCGAAGCCGTTGCTCCAGCGATTTCGACCGCTCGGCGTCCATCCTCCTCTCGGCCGTATATCAGGCATGTTGTTCGCAACACTCCAGCACACATCTAGCCTTCCTGGAGATGCGCTCGCCGGCTAGGGCTGGCCTTGAGAGAGTCATGATCATGAAGCGCGCAAACGTTAAACAGCACGACGTGTTCGACGCGGCGCAAACCAGGCTGCGCCTGCTGCTCTCGGTGCTCGAGAACAACGAGCCGGAGATCGAGGGCGATCTGGAATCGCTGGACTTCACCGGCACCTCGCCGGAGCCCGAAGCGGGCGAAGACAGCGGTGCGGTTACGCCGTCCCAGAAGGCGGAGCAGCACGACTGAGGTTGTGCCCGCGAGACACTGGAGCTACGACAGCGCCCGTGTCACCACTTCGAAAGTGTCGCGGGACAAACCCGCGCTATCGCGGATGCGTTCCAGCGCCTGGCGAGCGCGTGGCTGCCGTTGCGCATCGAGCTTCTTCCAGCGATCGAGCGCACGCGCGAGCCGGGCCGCCACCTGCGGGTTCAGTGAATCGAGCGCGCCAACCTGTTCGGCGAGAAACGCGTATCCGCCCCCGTCGGCCGCGTGAAATCGCACCGGGTTCGAATGGCAGAAGCTGCTCACCAGCGCGCGCACGCGATTGGGGTTGCGGTGCTCGAACGCTGGATGGCTCATGAGACGCCTCACCGCCAATAGCGCGTCCGGCAGGCGCGAGGTCGCCTGTACCGAGAACCATTTGTCCACCACCAGCGCCTCATTCTGCCAGCGCGCGTAGAAGCGATCGAGCGCGGTCTGGCGCTCAGGGCAGTCGCAATTGGCGAGCACTGAAAGTGCCGCCATGGCGTCGGTCATGTTACCGGCCGAGTCGAACTGCTGCATCGCCAGTGTGCGCACGCGTTGGTCGTCGAGCTCCATGAGGTAACCCAGACTTAGATTGCGCAGCGCGCGGCGTCCTGCGGCTTGCGCGTCGGGGCTGTACGGTCCGGGTGTGACCAACGAATGATAAGTCTCCAGCCACTTGTCGCGCAGCGCGTGCGCGAGATGGCGGCGCAGTGCTATGCGCACGGCATGAATGGCATCCGGATCGATGACCGGCATCTGCTCGGAAAGGTAGCCTTCGGAAGGCAGCGTGAGCGCCTCAGTGGCGAACGCCGGATCCGCATCTGCGTGCGCGAGCACACGCGAGAACGCGGTGACGAACGTGTCCGGAAACTGCGCCGTGCGGCCTGCCTGGTATTCCCCGATGCCGCGCAGAAGCAGATTGAGCGCCAGCCGTTGTCCCGCTTCCCAGCGGTTGAACGCATCGCTGTCGTGGGCCAGCAGCAGGGTAAGATCAGCCTCTGAATAGGGAAAGCGCAGAATGACCGGTGCGGAAAAGCTGCGCAGCAGGGAGGGCACCGGCTGTGCGGGCACTTTGCTGAAGATGAAACGTTTCTCGGTCTGTCTTAACGGTAGCATCCGTGTCTTCGACGCGAGAGCGGCATCTTCATTCTGCAACAGGAGGTCCAGCTCTTTGCCATCCGCTGCGATCAGTCCAACCGCGAGCGGGATGTGCAACGGCTGCTTCTCGGGCTGTCCCGGTGTCGACGGACACGACTGCTTCACCGTAAGCGTGTAGCGGCGAACGGCAGCGCTGTATTCCCCGAGCACTTCGAGAACCGGCGTGCCCGCCTGATCATACCAGCGACGGAAATGGCTCAGGTCTACGCCCGATGCATCCTGCATCGCCTGTACGAAATCGTCGGTCGTGACCGCCTGGCCGTCGAACCGCTGAAAGTACAGATCCATGCCCTGCCGGAAGCGCTCAGCGCCCAGCAGTGTATGGATCATGCGCACGACTTCCGCGCCTTTTTCGTACACGGTCGCCGTGTAGAAATTGCTGATCTCCATATACGACTGCGGCCGCACCGGATGGGCCATCGGTCCAGCATCCTCCGGAAACTGCGCTGCCCGCAGCGCCCGCACTTCCTGAATGCGTTGCACCGCGCGCGAGTACGTGTCCGCGCCGAACTCCTGGTCGCGAAACACGGTGAGTCCTTCCTTGAGCGAGAGCTGAAACCAGTCGCGACAGGTCACGCGGTTTCCGGTCCAGTTGTGGAAATACTCGTGCGCCACCACGCGATCGATGAACATGAAGTCGCTGTCGGTAGCGGTGTCCGGCCGGGCCAGCACATACTTGGTATTGAAGATGTTGAGGCCCTTGTTCTCCATGGCGCCCATGTTGAAATCGCCTACCGCAACGATCATGTACTGATTCAGATCGAGCTCGAGCCCGAACACGCGCTCGTCCCAGCGCATCGATTTCTTCAGCGCCTCCATCGCGAACCCGCACTGGTCGAGCTTGCCCGGCTCCACAAAGATCTGCAGCCTGACCGGGCGCCCGGAACGGGTGACGAAGGTGTCCTCCAGTTTGTCCAGATTTCCGGCGACCATGGCGAATAGATAGGAGGGCTTGGGAAATGGATCCTCCCAGCGGGCCCAGTGGCGGCTGTGCCCCGGCTGCCCCTCGTCGGCGCCGCTCGCGACCAGATTCCCATTGGACAAAAGGATCGGGAACGCCGCGCGGTCGGCGTGGATGGTCGTGGTGTAGCGCGCCATCACATCGGGGCGGTCGAGAAAATAAGTGAGGCGCCGGAAGCCTTCGGCCTCGCACTGTGTGAAGTAGCCGTCCTTGGACGCGTAGAGTCCCATCAGCTTCGTGTTCTGCTGCGGAAGGATGCGGCAGACCGTGGTCAGCGTGAAGCGCTCGGGGACTTCGTGCACCGTGAGCCGCTCGAGGTCGACTTCATAGGCGCCCGACGGCAGCGACTGCCCGTCGATGGCGACGAAGGACAGCTCGAGCTCGTCGCCATCGAGTATCAGCGGCCCGCGCCTCATTGCCGTGCTCGACATAGACGCGCAGATCGATCTCGCGCCCGGTAAGCGTGGTGTAGCAGTCGCGAATATGCGCCAGATCGCCGCCGACCAGCGCGAAGAGAT
>JBGQKF010000005.1:0-29593 GCA_041499435.1 Gammaproteobacteria bacterium | reverse complement strand
GTCCGAGCGTGCGGTGTTGCTTGTGCGCCTTCAGCTCGCGCTCGAGCATCGCGGCCACCTGCATCGACAGCGTGCTGGCGCCACGCGGCTTGGAGGAGAACAGGTTGTCCAGCGCGGCATCGCTCAGCGCGAGCCAATCCACCCCGCCGTGATCGAAGAACCGCTTATCCTCCGCGCGCAGCAGGATGCGGATGAACGCAGGAGAGACGTCTGACAGGTGGACCCACGGCAGCCGGCGCCCATGCTGGTCCACCCGCAACTCCTGGATCGCCGCACCGTTGCGATCAAGCAGTAGTGCTTCGGTCGACACGTAGTCGCGCTGGACCTTGTCGAACGAAGGCAGAGCAAAGGACAGCAGCGGCCAGATGAGCAGTGCGAACAAGGCCCCGGCTCGTGCACAGCGTTTGCTAGCTCGCATAACTCCTTTACTCATTCACCTATTCACCTATTCACCTCTTCACCTCTTCACCTCTTCACCTCTTCACGTCTTCACCTCTTCACGTCTCTCACTCCTTCACCACCACCTTCCCATTCGGGATCTCGCCGAACATTTCTGGTGCGTACATCGCTTCCACGCGTGTCTCGGGAAGCTGAAATTCGCCGGCGTTGTTCAAGCGTAGGGTGTACTCGACGATCCACTTCCCCTTCGGCACGAACCGATAGTAGGCCCGAAAGGAGTCGAACTTGCGCTCCTCGAACGCGGGCCACACCCAGCCCTGCCGAGTCTCGCCGCTGCTCAGAATCTGCGAATCGCGCGTGAGCCCCGTCCCGAGGATGGTCGCACCCGCCGGCACCGGATCGTTCACCACCACCCAGCTCATGTCGGACTGCGCCTCCAGGTCGAGCCGCACGCGCTGCACGTCCCCTTTGATCCATTGCCCCGCATGCTTCTGCTCGACCGCCGTCACGGTGCGCACGATGCGATAGCCCGACGAAAACGGCTGCGCGAGCGGGATCGCGGCGCGCGACTGCACCATCGCCCAGGGCTTGCCGCCACCGACGTGCTTGACGTCAAGGCTGGCCTGCGCAGGCGGCCATGCAAACAGCATTGACGCGCCATTGTTCTGCTTGGCCCAGTCGAGCTGCTTCTGCATCCCGGCCAAAGCCGCCTGCGTGGTTCCGGTCACCGTCTGCTCCTCGAACTTCTGCGCAAACGCCTGCACCGCAAGCACGCCCCATGCGTTGGCTACCGTCGTGTTCCAACGCCCACGCTGCTGCCTCCCGAGCATGCCGCGCGCCAGGCGTGGCACATCCTCGCGCCACGGCTCCTGATCCAGCATAGCGAGCACAATGCGATTGGCATTGACGTCGCCCGAGATCATGAGCCACCACAGGTAGTCGGTGCGCTCGGTGGAAAAACCCATCGTCGTCCCCTGAAAATTCAGCCTTGAGCGCAGGATCTGCGCGGCCTCGCGCATGCGCTCTTCGCGCTGTCCGAGTTCCGGTGCGCGCTTCAGCAGGTCGAACCAGTCGATCACCGCGGAAGTCGGCCACAGATTCGGCTCGATCGAGACCGACGCGAGATCGGTGTCGGTTACTTTGCGCCCCCAGCGCGCCAGCGCCTGCAGCGCTGCGATCTTGCGGATCGACAGATCAGCCGCACGCCATTCGGCGTCACGCTGCACTCGGCCCTGCACGAAGGCTTCGAGCGCGGCCATCATGCGCGTGCGCGGCGCGTCTGGAATTTCCCAGGCGGCCTGCGCGGCGATGGTGAGGATATAAGTCGTCAGCACATCGCTGCCCTGTTGCATCATCGCAAAGTATTTGGCGAACCCGTCCCGATCGAGATGAGCGGGCAGCATCGCCATTACGATGCTCCACAACGCCGGCCGGCTCAGTGCTACCGCCTGCGAAACGAGCTGCTCCAGGCAGGTATACGGATAGCGGCTCATGTATTCCTCGACCCCGGACAGCTCACCGGCCAGGCTTCTCATGAGCTCGACGTTGACGCCACCGCGGCCCGGCAGCGCATCGCGCGGGAGAGCGACCGGAAGCTCGAGCGGCTTGTCGATCTGCACGAGCGTCGCCTGGAACGTGCGCACCGGCAGCGCCGGGATCACCTTTTGACTGACGCGCAAGGTGTCGCGCGAGGTCGAACCGTCCGGCCGCGTGGCGACCGCCGCAACTTCCCAGCGCGCCGTATCGACATCGACCGGGGCGCTCACCCACCAGCCCAGATCCTGCGATGCACCCGGCTGCAATTGCGCGGTGAGCGAGGGCAACGCCGGCTTTGCTTTGGCATCCGGCTCGACCTTCGCCTGCAGCTCCACCGCGAGCGGCACCTCGCTCGCGTTGCGCACGGTGAAGCCCGCGCGATATTTGTCCTGCTCGCGCACCACCGGCGGCAGACCGGAGAACAGCATCAAATCCTGCGATGAGCGGATCGTGGTCTGTCCAGTGCCGAACAAGCCGGCCACGGCATTCGCTACGGCGACGATGCGAAACGAAGTGAGCGAATCGTTGAGCGGCACATCCACGGTGGCCCGGCCTTGGGCATCGAGCTTGACACGCGCTTTCCAGAACAACAGCGTGTCGAACAGCTCGCGCGTCGTTCTGCGCCCGCCGCCCCCGCCCGGCTCGCGCGCCTTGCGGCCATAGTGGCGCTTGCCTACCACCTGCATCACTGCGGTCGCGGTGTCGACTTCGATTCCACGCCGCTGCATCATGGCTTCCAGCAGCTTCCAGCTGTCGTTCGGGGCGAGTTCGAGCAGCCCTTCGTCGACGGCGGCGAGCGCGATTTCGGCGTCGCGCGGCGGCAACTTGCCATCCGGGCGCGTCACTTCCACGCTCACCTTGGCTTTGTCGCGGACGCGATACACCGGCCGATCGGTGCTGACCTTGACCTTGAGCTCATGCGCCTGCCAGCCCACATTGATCTGCGCCACGCCCATCTTGAACGCGGGCTTGCCCAGATCGACCAGCGCGGTGGGTTGCACGTCACCCACACGCCCGCGTACCGCGAGCACCGACACGAACATGTTGGGCGCATAGTTACCGCGCACGTTGAGCTCGACCACCGGCGATTTCCCCGACAGCTCGGTCACGAATGCATCCATCACGCCTTCGCGCTCAACCGTCACCAATGCAGTGGCCTTGCGAAACGGCATGCGCACCTGGAATACCGCCTTGTCGCCGGGCTCGTAGCGCTTCTGCTGTGGCAGCACGTCCATGCGATCGTCATTGGACGCATCGAACCACCACTCGCCGCTGCCGGCCACCCACACCGAAGTATTGGTCGCGGCGAGATTGCCCTCGCCATCGCGCGTGCTCGCCTGCACCACGATCTCGCCCGCGACCGGCGATGCGAACTCGCAGAACAGGCGCCCATTTTCGTCGGTCACACCTTCGCACACGCTTTGCAGCCGCGCGACTTCGACGCCGCTGTGATAGGCGTAGAAGCCGCCCACCAGCCGCGTACGATGCGACAGACGTTTGCGTTCGAAGACATCGAGCTTGAGCGGCGCGCCGGCAACTGCCTTGCCTGCGAGATCCAGCACCACCGCCTGGAACTTGACCCCGTCCTTGGACAGCGCCCACGAATCGGGTTTGATGCCGACCACGAGCTGCGCCGGCCACAGCGGCACCCGCGCCGACGAAGTCAGCACCTCGCCGTTGGGATCGGCATACTCGAGCTCGGCGAGAATCTCCTGCGGCGTTTCCTGCTTGCCGATGCCGCTCAGCACCGCGGTGGTGCCGCCCGCCGCATCGAGGGTCAACATCAGCGTCTTCAGCGGTCGCGTCTGGGCGTTGCGTTCAACACCGGGCTCGAAAGTTTCGTCATCGCTCAGCGCATAACCGCCGCGCGTCCAGCGGCTGGCGCGCGGTTCCTCGAGACCTTCCTTCACCGATCCGGTCGCGAACTGGAACTCCTCGTAGCCGGGGAAGCTCACCGCACGCGGCTGCACGACGCTGCGCAGTCGCACCGGCAGCCCGCTCGCGCCGCCGCCGGCGAGATAGCTCACCTGCAACGCGAGCTCCGCGGATTGCGCATTGACCAGCGGTCTGGCCTGCGGATCGATGGCAGCGCGCATCAATGGCACGCGAAACTCTTCCACGCGCAGCGTGCCGCTGATGCGCCGGCGGCGCTCGGCATTGACGAGCGTATCTTCCATCACGATCTGGTATACGCCGCTCTTCGCGTCCTTGGGCACATCCCACGTCGATTCGGCGGTGTCCTTCTCATCCCATTTGAGCGGCACCTCGTAGCGCTGGTCGCTCCCGATGTGCTGAATGATCGCTTTCGCAGGGAGACCCGCCAATGGCACGAAGTTGAAGCCGGCGCGGATGTGCTGGCGATAGAAATGCTTCATGTGCACGGTCTCGCCGGCGCGCATCAGCGTCCGGTCGAAAACCGTGGTGGCGATATACGGCCCGTCGTAGTCTGCCACCGGCAGGTTGAAGCGCCAGCGCGAAATGCCTTCGTTCCAGTCGGAAAGCACGAAGCTCACGTCGCGACCGCTCTTCGCGAACACCATGTACTGGTGATCGTAATTGTTCAGACAGCCCGGGAGCGTGCGCCGGTCGGGCAGCGCGGTGGCAATGCGCGCAATCCCGTGCTCGTCGCTGACGCCCCGCCAATGCTCCTTGCCTGCGCAGTCCTGCACCGACACGGCGGCCTTTGCGACCGGCTCACCGCTGTCGAGCGCGGTCACCCAGACGAGCGACGCCTCGCGACCAAGCTTGAAATGCACGGCGAGATTGGTCACCAGCGCAGCGGTGGAAACGTGATACACCGGCTTGTCCTTGGCCTGCGGCTCGGAGCCGGCCAGCAACGCTTCGCCGAGCCTGGGACTGGCCAGCTCCACCACGTAGAAGCCCGGTTGCACGAGGGGGATGCCGACCACTTCGAAGGCACGCGGGCCGCCGGGCTTGGGTACCTTGATCGCGCGCGTCGCGTCCTGCTCGGTGAAGATCGAGTGAGCCGCCGCGTAATGCGCGACCGGCCGCTCCTCTCCTTCGGCCTCCTGCCATTCGATGCGCTGGGCCTCCTCGAGCCGGCGCAGCCAGCCGGCGATCTCGCTGGCATTGGCGTTGCCGATCCGCAACACCGCACCCGGAACGTCATCGCCCGAGCTCCACTGGCGGCCCGGCAGCTCGGCCTCCACGTTGCGCAGGGTGACCGGCAACGTGGGATCGGCCTTCCACTCGATGATGCCGAAACGCGCCGCGAACTTCGCGAGCGGCGGCGCAATGTCGGTCTTGACGGTGAGCGGAAAACGCTTCTGGTTGACGAGTTTGCGCCCGGCGTCGTCGTGCAGGTCGGCGGGCAGCTCGAGCTTGAATTCGGCCTGCTCCGGGAACGGTCCAGTGAAGCTCACCTCCTGCACGAACTCACCGTCTTCGCGAACTTCCGGCAGGACTGGCTTGTAACTCTTGCCTTGCGCCGCGCGCAGCGTGATCTTCGCCGCAAGCGCACGTGACACCGGTGCGCTGAATGACAGGCGCATCGGCAGAAACGGCAGGCAATCCGCATCGCGGTTGACGCGCTCGCAGGAAAACGACGCGGTGAAGGCCGGCCGCACCTTGAACTCGATGACCTGATCCTGTGCAGTCGGCACACCGCTGCGCGAGGCGATGCCCTGTCCCCAGATCAGGCGCACCGGAGCATCGCTGGGCAGGCGCCGCGCACAGCGCACCAGCACCACAGGAAATTTCGCTTCGTCGGCCTGCTGCAGCTGTTCGGCGCGCGTTCCGCGCAGCAGATCGCGCTCGGCGATCGCCGCGAGGTGTCCATCCTTGTAGAGGGCGGCCAGATAGCGATCGATGAAGTCACGGCGCTGCTCCAGCAGCTGCAGGCGCTGCTCCCCGGTCACCAGCCGCAACGGAATTTTCTCCGCAATCCCGCGCGCATCGCAGTAGGCGTGTTGCACGACGGTTTGGGGATCGACGGGGGCGTCCAGCCCGAGAATGAAAATCTGCTCCTCATCGATGATCTCTTCGCGGCTGGGAAGGCTCTCGATCACCGCCGGGCCGCCGGTCGTGAACGCGAACGACTGCGCGTCCAGCGGCTTTCCGGCCAGGGTCGCAAGGCCGGCCTTCACCTTGAAGGCGCAGCGCACGCCCGCCGGAAGGTCCCGCTCGAAGTCGTACACCCAGTTCTTCTGATCGGCCCAGCGCCCCGCGCCCGGTTGCGGGCAATCGATGTCGAACGGGGCCTCAAGGCGCGGATCCCCGAGCGGGACCATCGGCTCAGAGAAGCGCGCAGCAACTTGTCGTACGCCTTTCACCTCGCCCTGCGGCGAAAACAGCTCCACCTCCGCCGCGCGGGAAGGCACGGACAGTGCGAAAAACGCAATGATCAGCAGCCTGCGCGTGAAGCACTTCATGAGCCCCCCTCGGGTCGCGAACCGCGCGTATCTTACCGGGAGTCCGCCAGGGCGGCCGAATCAGGGTAGGCCTAAAGCGCTCGGCAGCTAGTTGGCGTGCCCGAATCGGATCGCCCGCGCGCGCCACGACTATCCCGCGGTAGCAACTCGCCAGCCATGTGTCGTCTGCCCTCCCCGGCTCGGGGCAGAGCTTCCAGGTGAAGAGTTTCTCGCGGCTCTCCGTCGCGTCATCGCTGCGCTGCGAGCCGCCTGGACCTTCGGGGAATGCAGCATTAAAACCGACTGATCGATAGCCCGCCTGCGCGCTGTAGCACGAAACGGCTGTTTGCGGCTCCGTGCGCAATGGCCGATCACCCACGATATAAGGCTCGGCTTTCAGTGCTGCATCGAGGCACTTCAGCAGCACCTTCGAAGTGATGTCCAGATATACCAGTTGCTCTGCCCCATCAACCGTAGCCCTGCCAGCCACGCTGGCACAGCTCCTGCGTTGTGAGCTGGACATCAGCGCTCGCGCACAGCCATGCCCGAGCTTTTTTGCTAACAGATGGTCAACCGAACGTGCGCGGACTCGCGCCGGTGGCAGTGAGAATAATGAGCGTCGAGAACATCGTCATATGCAGCCGGGCGCGCATGCCCAGCCCCGCGCATTGGCAGCAGGCCATCGCAGCCGCAGGCTTCGCCCTGCGCATCGACCGCGCGTTCGATCCGCTGGCATTCTCGGGACGCCTGCACTGCCGTGATGCAGGGCAGTGCTGCGGCTTCGAATACTTCTGCGACAATCTGGATCAGGAGTGGTTGCAGGATCTGAAGATCGAGCTGCCGGCTGGCTATGACTGCGTGGTGTGCCTGGCTACGCGCGCAAGCTACGATGACGCTGCGGCATCTTGCATCGCCGCCGCGGTCCTGGCTTCGATCACGGGGGGCGCGTTGCTGGAAGGCGGTGAGGCGCCGTTGATCCCGAGCGGTAAGGCACTCGCGTGGGCGCAGCGCGCCGTACGCGAGTTGCGCGAGCTCAAGCAGCGCGACGAAGAAGCCGAAGCGCTGGCCGCGCGGCTCGTCCAGGATCCGCGACAGGCAGCCACGGCGTTCACCCAGGCGCTCGCGGCCTTGTCCGGACAGTGCATCGAAGAGCTCTCCACCCTGGAAGGCTCGCCGGTGCTCGGCGTACGCTTCGTCAATGGTATGACCGTGAGGGGCAAGCGCTGGCAGCTCGATACCCCCGACGCCGGCTCGATCGTCTCGCCAGCGCCTGACAGGCGCGCGCTCCGCAAAGACGACGGGGTGCTCGCTGCCGCGAAGTATCTCGAGCAGCGCCTCAGGGCTGTGGCGGTCCGCTACGCGGAGCTTTCCGCCGAGCATGGGCTCACGCTATGGTTCGAGAACGGCGCGCGCCTGCGCATGCACCAGGGCGATGCGCTGCACGCGTGGGAGCTGCGCACCCCGCAGTTGCGCTTCGAGTTCGTGGAAAGCGAGTTGCAGATCAGCGCTGCCTGATGGCCGGCGCCAAGCCGCGCCAATCCTTAGCCGCAACCGCGCTACAATCACCCAAGCCGTTTGACCCAAGCGCACGTAACGGACCGATGCCGCCAATCGGCCGCCTGCGCAGGCATGCCAGGGGCGACTGCGAGCCGCCCCAAAGCGCACAAAACACCAACAGACCGGAGGGGAGCCATGAAGATCGAGCGCATCGAAGCGCTGCGTGCAGACGGCATCTGGCGTGCATTCGACTTTCTCAAGATCACCACCGACAATGGCATCGTCGGGTGGAGCGAGTTCAATCAGAGCTTCGGCGGGCATGGCGTCGCCGCGATCATCCATCAGGTCACGCCTCAGCTCATCGGCCAGGATGCCGGCCGGTACGAAGCCATCACCGCATGGCTGTACGCCCGCATGCGCACCGCGCAGGGCGGTATGGCGCAGCAGGCGATCGCCGCCATCGAGAACGCCCTGATCGACATCAAAGCGAAATCGCTCGGCGTTCCGGTGTACGAGCTGTTCGGCGGGCCGGTGCGCGATGCAATCCGATTGTACTGGTCGCACTGCGGCACCTATCGCGTGCGCACCGAGAAGATGGGCGTGCCGCAGGTGAAAACCTATGACGACATCGTCAAGCTGGGCAAGGAGGTCGCAGCGAGCGGCTACACGGCCCTCAAGACCAATGTGCTCTTGCTGGGCGATGGCAACCCGCGCGTGCGCGGCGGGGGCTTCGGCCGCGGCGACGGCTATCCCGATCTTAATGCCGATCGCTACGTGCTCGATGCGCTGCGAGCGGAGCTCACTGCTTTTCGCGAGGGCGCCGGCCGGGACATGGATATCCTGGTCGATCTCAACTGGAACTTCAAGACCGAAGGCTTTCTGCGGGCGGCGCGCGCGATGGAACCGTACGATCTGCTGTGGGTGGAGATCGACACTCGCGATCCGAAGGCGCTCGCCTACATCCGCAACCGCACCACCATTCCGGTGGCTTCCTGCGAATGTCTGTTCGGGCGTCGCGACTATCGTCCGTTCTTCGAGCAGGCCGCCATGGACGTCGCCATCATCGACGTACCATGGAATGGCTTCTCCGAGTCGCTCAAGATCGCCGCCATGGCCGACGCCTACGAGATCAACGTGGCGCCGCACAACTTCTACGGTCATCTGTCGACCATGATGAGTGCACACCTGGCCGCCTTGGTTCCGAATCTGCGCATCATGGAGACCGACCCCGACGTCGTACCCTGGCACGATGACCTGTGCACAGTGAGGCCGGTGATCAAAAACGGGCAGATGATGCTGCCGACCGGGCCAGGCTGAGGCACGGAGATCAACGAAGCCGCAGTGCGGGCTCATCCGGCACAGACCGATTGGTAGGTTGTACCCCCCTCGGCGGGAAACAGAATCGTCGGTGCCCTCACCGGCTGAGGGCTTGCCTCCGTCAGCTCTCGCGCAGACAGCGGAACCCCTGCGCTCCCCAACGATCATAAGTATCCGTCGGACGACGAGCGGTCGGCGTACGACCGGGTGCGGCGCTCTAATTTCATCGCATGGTGCTCAGTCCCGATCGGGTTGCTTTATAGTTGTGCTCGAACGCTGTTGCCTGACCTGGCGATCGATTCCATGGCGATGTCGCTTAAACCATACGCATACCGTTCGATTCGGCGCATTGCCGTCGCGAGCGCCACCCTGGCGATCGCCTTGATGGCATTCGTCAACGAACCGGTCTCTGGTGCAAGGCGCGACGACGTGGATAACACCGATCCGCTCACAAGAGCCAGGCGCAACGTCGTTGCGGTGGTGGATTGGGATCGAGCTGATGGTAAAGCGGTGCTCGGCAGCGGCATTCTCCTGCAACGCGACAAGGCCCTCATTCCGTGCCGTCTCGTCCCCACTGCGCGCAATATCGGCGTCAGTCAGGGGCAGCGCCGATCGGAGGCAAAGCCGATCGACCAGCATGCGGTTGGTGGCCTCTGCGAGTTGAAGATCGTGCATCCGGTTCACTTCGACCCGCTGCCGCTGGAAATCCGGCCGATCGAGGAGGTCGCAGTCGGCGATGCCGTTTATGCCATATCGACCGGGTCCGGGCGAGAGTTGTCCATGACCAAAGCGCGCATTTCCGGGATCGCCGGTTCCGGCGAGAACAAGGTGATCCGCATTTCGCGGCGCTTGGGCGCCACGGCCTCGGGCAGCGCGTTGTTCGATCACACCGGTGCATTGATCGGCATGAACACGGTACGCTCCACGGAGAGCGAAGAAGCCGCGTTCAGCTACCCAATGGAGTATTACCTGCAAGGGGAGGAGATCAAATCACAACAGGCCAAATTTACCACCCCGCCCTGGGAAGACACCAAGCCGCCTGCCCAGCTGCGGGTCAATGCCGAGCCGAGCCAGCCGCCGAAGGCTGCGCGCACGCAGCGGACCGCTGAGCGCGCGGTCGCCGACAATCTGGCGTACAAACAGGCGGTGAAGGAGTATCTGGAAGACGTCGTGCGGGCCTCCACGCGGCACGTCGTCTATCCCGATTCCGCGCGCAAGGCACACTGGACCGGGACCGCTTCGATCTGGTTCCGGCTCAACTCAGGCGGCGAGCTCGGCGAATCGTTCGTGGACACGTCCAGCGGCTACGCGACGCTCGACGTGGCCGCATTGCTGGCCGTACGCAAAGCAATCAGCGATCTGCAGGCGCCGCCGCTGGTCAAAGATCGCGGCATGATGGCGACCGTGGCGGTGACGTTCGCGCTGGCGGAGAGGTAATTAGGAACGTGAAGAGGTGAACAGGTGAAGAGGTGAACCTCGGGAGGCAAAGTAGTATATTTACACTTCGGCGATTTACCCCCCTTCTTGCGGGGAAATATTAGGCTGCCAGACTTACTTCCTCACCTGTTCACCTGTTCACCTCTTCACTTAGTAAGCTTCCGATACTCCCCTAGATGGCGGATCGCCCGCCGGGCATCGCCCGCCGCCTGATAGGCGAGCGCCAGGTTGTAGTGACAGTCTGCGAATTGCGGGTCAGCGGCCAGCGCCGCCTCGTACAGCGGTATCGCCTCCCGACTCTGGCCCGCATCCTCGAGCACGACCGCGAGATTGAACAGCAGCAGCGGATCTTTGGGATTGCGCTCCAGCGCGGCGCGATACACGCGCTCGGCGTGTGCGAGCTGACCCGCGTCATGCCATAACCTGCCGAGATTGGTGCTTGCCCCCGTGTGCGCGGGATCGAGCTCGAGCGCGCGCTGGTAAGCCTCTCGCGCCTGCGCTGCATCTTTTCCTTCCAGTTCCCAGCCGCGGTTGAACCAGTCCTCGGCATCGGACGTGGCCGGGGCGACAGAGTGCTCGAGGAGGCTCAGCTCGCCGCCGGCCACGCTCACATCGAGGTCGAGCAGATACTGGCCGGAGTCGACCTGCCAGCGTTGGCTCCCCTCCTGCACCACCACGCGATCGCCCACGGCACGGATGGAGAGTCCCGACAACGGAATCTGCTCGGGAAGATGCTGACGCAGTTGCTTCAGCGAGCTCGTGATACGGCGCGGGGGCACTTGAGCGGCATTCAGGGCACGCGCCGTGCGCAGAACGATGAGATCCTGAAAAGAGAACAGATACTCGCGGCGCGACCCGCGCGCCGGCGATACGAACCCGGCCTTGATGAAACTGCGGATCGTGCCGCGCGACATCTGCAGCACGCGCTCGACGTCGGCTACGCCGTAGGCGGGCATTGGTTTAGTGTGAGTGAAGGGTGAAGAGTGAAGGGTGATCCCCCTCACCCCAGCCCTCTCCCCCAGTGATGGGGGAGAGGGGCTTTAAGTCAGCGCGGCGTTCTGTTCGCGGTAATCCCTTCACTCTTCACCCTTCACTCCATTCACTTTCTCTTGGCCGTCTTCTTCGCCGGCGCCGCCTCGGGCTCCTGCTGCGCGCGCTTGGCCGGCTTGCGCGCCGGAGCGGGCGCAGGCTCGGCGGCCGCCGGTGCTTTCTTGCTCAGACTCGCACGCAGCGCTTCCATCAGATCGATGACCTGCGCACCACCTTCCACCGGCGGCTCGGCCAGCGAGATTTCCTGGCCTTCCACCTTCTTCTGCACGGCGGCCTCGATGCGCTCGCGCACCTGATCGGTGTACGCAGCGGGATCGAACTTATCGTTCGCACCCTGTTCGATCAGCTGGCGGGCCAGGTTGAGCTCGGCAGCGCGGACGTCGGCCTTGGGAATCTCCAGCTCACTGATGGAGCGGACCTCGGTCGCGTACATCAGCTGCTGCATGACCAGGCCTTCCTCGACCGGCCGCAGCATGACGATGTATTGCTTGCCGCGTGCAGCCCAGCGCCCGAGCGCCGCGCGCCCGGAATCACGCAGCGCCTGCGTGAGCAGCGCATAGGGCTTGGCGCCGCCTTTGTCCGGAGCCAGGTAGTAGGCTTTGTCGAAATAGACCGGATCGACGGTTTGCGCCGGGACGAACTCGGTGATCTCGATGGTGTGCGTGCCGGCCTCTTCCATCGCCTTCAGCTCTTCGGGCGTGAACATCACATACTGGTCTTTGGCGAATTCGTAGCCCTTGACCATGTCGTCGCGCTCGACCACCACGCCTTCCTTCTGGCAGAGGTACTGCTGCTTGAGCCGCGAGCCGCACGTCTTGTGCAGCAGGTTGAACGAAATTGCGTTGGATGCCTGCGTGGCCGAATACAGCTTGACCGGGATCGACACCAGCCCGAAAGAAACCGTCAACGATGCGATTGAGCGAGCCGCCATGCTGTCCTCTGTTCGATAGTTGAAGAGCCATCCATTCCCGTCACGCCGGCGCGCGCTCGAGCGCCTCGGTCAGGCTCTGTTTGGCCCGCAGCGCGTCGCGCCAGACGTCGCCCGCGCGTTCCAGGCGGCGCATGACATTGGGAATCCGAAAATCCATCGGGTGCGCCTTTTCCAGCTCCGCCCAGGTGAGCGGCATCGACACCGGCGCGCCCGGCACCCCGCGCGGCGAATAGGCCGAGTTCAGGGTTTTGCTGCGCACATTCATGTTGTAGTCGATGAAGATTTTGCCCGTCCGCTTGCCGACCGTCCACTCCATCGTGATGTCCCTGGGGTGGCTGCGCAACAAGTGTCGCGCCACCGCTTCGCACACGTGACGGGCGGTCGTAAAGTCTATGGTACGCTCGATTGGCACGAATACGTGCAAACCGGTCTTGCCGGACGTCTTAACAATCGGCTCCAGGCTCATGCTGTTGAGCAGCTCGCGCAGCCAGAAGGCCACCTCCTTGCCTTTTTCGAAGGCCACCGTGTTGAGCTCGGGCTCCTCCCCCGGCGCCTCTTTCCCCGAGTAGATGTACGGATCGATGTCGAACACCAGGTAGTCCGGGTAGTTGAGCACCGAGCTCTCCAGCGCCTCCAGCGAGCTCGCGTAGTCGGTGCTTTGCGTCACCGCATCCGGCCCCGGCCTGGCGCGCGAATGCCAGACGTGGAACTCCAGCGTACCGGCCTGGGCAACCCAAAGCAGGGTCGCGAGGTTGTTGCATAGCAGGTACTCCTGCTGCTCGTCTTTGCTCCCGGAATAGAGCCGCACCGATTCGACGAACTCCGGCACCTTGTGCTCCCAGTGCTTCTGGAAGAAGCGCTCGCCATGGATCCCCTCCGGCATGCGGATCATGGTAAGCGGCCGATCCGCGAGGTGTGGAATCATCAGCGCCGACACCCGGGTCAGATAGCGCAACAGATCGCGTTTGGTGAGCGCGGGCTGCTTGAGCGAAGGCTCCGCCGGCCAGTACACCTTGTCGAGGTTGGTGAGCTTGAACCGTGCGGCGCCCACCTCGAGCATCAGCGTGGACTCGCGGGTGTCGAGCTGCTGCAGCACCCGATCGACCTCGCTGGCAGGTTCGGACGGCGCCGTCCGGGCGAGCGCGGGTTGCGCGCCCGGGCGATGCACCTGCTTAGGATCGATATCGTCGCGCAGCCGCAGGAACACCGGCGCACGCAGGATCCCGGTCTCCAGCAATTGGAGATACTTGACCTCTGCCACCAGCTCGGGCTTGACCCAGGTCGTGGGATTGTTGAGCGGCGGTTTCTCCGTGAACGGGCAGCGGCTGGTTTTGAATACCTCGACCCGCTGCTTCACCTGCTCGATCGATTCGCCATCGAAGCCGCTGCCGACGTGCCCTGCGAAGCGCAGCTTGTCGCCCTCCCAGTAGCCCAGAAGGAGCGCGCCGAGCGGCTCCCGCGAGCGATTGCCCTTGGTATAACCGCCGACCACCAGGTCGGCGGTGGAACTCGATTTGATCTTCTCCCAGTGCGGCGAGCGCCGCCCGGGCTGGTAGGGAGAGTCCTTGCGCTTGGCCACGATACCCTCGAAGCCGGCGGCGAGCGCGGCGGGATAGAGGGCTTCGCCATCCTCGTCGGCGTGCACGATCTGCACGTGCGGGCCGGGCAGGAGACATTGCGCGAGATAGCGCCGCCGCGCGACGTACGGCGCGCCCCGCACATTGATGCCGGCGAAATGCAGTATGTCGAACACATAGAGTATGCACGGCGACTTGCGCTCGGCCTGTGCGATCTCGCGCTCGGTCTTGAGCTGGGCGCGGTTCTGCAGGGCATTGAAGGACGGCTTGCCGTTGGGCCCGAACGCGATGATCTCGCCATCGAGCACCATGCCGCGCACCGCCTGCTGCGAAAGCTCCGCCACCACGTTGGGAAACTGAGCCGTGAGGTCCAGCCCTCGTCGCGAGCAGAGTCTGACCCCGGTGCCCTCGATGAACGCGAGGATGCGGTAGCCGTCGAGCTTCGGCTCGTACAGCCAGCGCGGGTCGGTGAACGGACCGTCGCCCTGCTCGGCCAGCATCGGCGAGAGCTTTCTCGGCAGTGGCTCCGCCGGCCCGGTCGGCTTGAGCGACGTCGCATTCAGGCGCTCCTGCGCCGGCAGGCGCTTCAGGTCCTCGACGCTTACGCCAGATACGATCGAACGCGTCTGCTGCGTGATATCGATGGCCTGCGCGAAGCGATCCTTGTGCTTGATCAGCAGCCAGCTTTTCTGATCGGCAGTGCGCACCAGCGCGAACGAACCTTTGAGCTTCTCGCCACGCAGGAAGATGCTGAGCTTGCCCTGCGCGATGCCCTCGCGCACTAAGCGCTGCGCGTGGTCGCGGTCGTGAAACCAGGTCGCGTCGTCCTCGTCCGGGGAATACACCCCGCAATCCCAGATGATGACTTCACCGGCGCCGTACTGCTTGGGCGGGATCACACCCTCGAAGGAAGCATAGTCGAACGGGTGATCTTCGACGTGGATCGCCATGCGCTTATCCGCCGGGTTGAGCGAGGGACCCTTGGGCACCGCCCATGACACCAGCACGCCATCGAGCTCGATACGGAAGTCCCAGTGCATCCGGCGGGCGGAGTGCTGCTGCACGACGAACAGGAGCGGTCCGCTGCCGCTGCCCTGCGCGGGCGGCGGCTCCGGCGTGACCGCGAAAGTGCGTTTGGCCGAATATTCGCCGAACGCCTGCGGCTGCGCTGCGAGCTTCGCGTCGGCGGATTTCGCCTTGCTGGGCTTCGCTCGCCCGGGCTTTGCAGCCGTTTTGCGGCTGACAGCCATCAGTGCCAGGGCGTGGCTAAGAACGGCCGAGCTTTCCGCATACGAACTCCAGTGTCGCCTCGCCGTGCGTGTTCGGTCGGACATCTTCCCAATCGCGCTTGGGCATGCGACCCGATGACCACACCACCTCGCCCTGCATGCCGAGCATGTCGATCTGGACCACGCGGTTGATGCGCCGGCCGCAATCGAGCTCCAGCACGCCGAGGGTCTCCTTGAACACGCGCGGTTTACCGCCCAGATTCTCTGTGAACGGCTGCGTGAGAATGCCTTTCTTCTGTACGCGCACCGTGTCGCCCTCGACCTCGATCGAGCTCACGTCGACGTAGTACTTGGCTTCGGTATCGGCGCCGATCTCGACCCAGTCAGCGGCGCTTGCCGTGAGCGTCACGAATACCAGCAATCCGCCCAGCATCATGCGCATGGTAGGTCTTTCCGAAGAGTAAGAGACTATTAGGCCCTAAGCATAAACGAAACGGCGCCCGGCCGAGTACCTGACATCAGACCGATTCGACCTCGAGCCGATGCGTCAGGCGCGCTTGCGAAGGACTGGCCGAACCGATCACCGGCGCCGCAGCGGAGGGGGCCCGCGCGCGCGCGAGCGCGATATGACCTTCGGCCACAAGTAGTCCGGAAGTCGGGTCCAGCCCGATCCAACCTGCGCCAGGCAGGTAGACCTCCACCCACGCATGAAGATCCGCGCGCAGCGCCGGCGCGGCGGTCTGCGTCTGGCCAGCGCTCGTTTGTTCCTGACTGGTGCCCGATTCCGGCTGAATGAGATATCCGGACACGAAGCGCGCCGCCAACCCGAGCTCGCGCAACACCTGAATCGCCAGCCAGCTGCTGTCGCGACACGAGCCCGCGGCGAACGCGAGCGTCTGCTCAAGCGACTGCACTCCCGGCTCCTCGCGCACCGTGTAGGCGATCCCCCCGTGGATGCGCCGATTGAGCTCGACCAGCAGGCTCATCGTATCGATCGAGCCTGCGCCCAGGCAATCGCGCCGGAGCGTCTCGACCCACTCGCTCGTTCGGGCCGCGGCGGGTTCCGCACCCAATGCGGGCGCGAGCTCCACAGCCACCTCGTCCGCGTAGCGAAACGGAAACTGCATTGCCGAGAGATCGAGCAGAAAGTCGAACGGATTGGCCGGCCGCAGATCGGCGGTAAGCTCGACATCGAAGCTCAGCTCTAAGACCGGCTGCGAGAACACGAAACGCGCGACGCTGTTCCCTGGCGCGTCCACGTACCAGTGAACGGCAGCATCGGCGGGCTGCACGCGTAGCGTGTAGTCGAGAATCGGCGAGCGGCAGTACCCAGAGGGACGCAGGCGGACGTCATGAGGACCGAGCACAACGCTGCGGTCGAAGGTATAGGTGGTGTTGTGGTGTAGCCTGATGGGCATGCGTGCCGTGGGAATGAGGTGAAGAGGTGAAGAGGTGGTGAATAAGGTGAAGAGGTGAAAAGGTGAAGAGGTGAACAGGTAAGGGAGGACGGAATGCCGGAGACTCGCGCCGACTTCCGCCTTCAACCCTCAATTCTTTGGGGAGGAGGCGATGTTGGACGTTTCAGCTGATCTTTCCTGTTCATCTTTTCACCTCTTCGCCTTTTCACTTTTCACCTCAAATCGTCCAATCCGGATCCTGCAGCTCGGCGAAGACGCGGCGCAGTCCCGAGCCCCAGCCCTGGCGCAGCATGCTGAAGTACGGATTGCCGTCCTCGACGCGGCGCTGCATGCCCAAGCGCAGCGTATCGCGTGGGTACCACAGCAGGTCGATCGGCAGACCGACCGAGATGTTGCTGCGGATGGTGGAATCGAACGACACCAGCACGCACTTCGCCGCCTGCATCGCGGTGGACGAGCTAGTAATGACACGGTCGAGTATCGGCTTGCCGTACTTGCTTTCGCCGAGCTGGAAGTAGATCGTGTCGCTACCGGCTTCGATGAAGTTACCCTGCGGGTAGATGTTGAACAGCCGCTGTTCCTCGCCTTTGATCTGTCCGCCCAGGACCAGCGAAGCGTTGGCGTCGATGTTGTCCTCCGCCAGGTGTGAGCCGTCGCGGCGCTGCACTTCGCGCAGCGCATCACCGACCAGGCAGGCGACGTCGAACAGGTTATCAGCGCTCCAGATGCTGGGCTTGGCCGGATCCACGTTGCGGTGCTGCTCGAGAATGTGCAGCACGCTTTGCGTAACCGACAAGTTGCCCGCCGAAAGCAGCACCAGGATGCGGTCGTCAGGTCGCTCGAAAACCTTGAGCTTGCTGAACGTCGAGATGCGGTCGACTCCGGCGTTGGTGCGCGAGTCGGATGCGAACAGAATACCGGTGTCCAGGCGGACGGCTACGCAGTAGGTCATGGCTGGAGCTTAAACCGAACCTCAACGCAAAAGCGCAAAGTTCGCAAAAAAGAACGGGAGAGCCAACTATACCAACATATGGAGCGCGTGGTCTGCTCGCCGACAGCCCTCAGAGTGTGCACACCGAGAGCCAGCGTTAGTACCCCATTGTGCTCCTTGTGGCCATGTCGACATCGCCTTCTGCGTCATGTCAGTTCTTTCTTTTTGCGACCTTTGCGTCCTTTGCGCCTTCGCGTTGGGGTTCGGTTTAATTGAGCGTGAAGTAACTCCGATTGATCTCCTCCCCCAGCAACGCCGTGCGCAGCAGGAACTCCGTTAGATACTCATGCAGCCCGTGCTCGAAGATCACGTCGATGCGCCCGAAGTGCAGCTCCGACCAGAGCACGCCGGCCTGGCGCAGTGCTTCGTGCGCCCCGGGCGCTTCCAGCGCGCGCAGGATCTCGTACGCCGCCTGCATGCAGGCATGCAGCGAACGCGGCATGTCTTCGCGCAGGATCAACAGCTCGGCTACCCGCAGCGGCGTGATGACATCGCGATAGACGCGCCGGTAGGATTCGAACGCGCTCACCGAGCGCAGCACCGCTGCCCATTGGTAGTAGTCGACAACGCCGCCGACATCGTCGATGCTCGGCAGCAGGACGTGATACTTCACGTCGAGGATGCGCGCGGTGTTGTCGCCGCGCTCCAGGAAAGTCCCAAGGCGGTTGAACTGGAACGCTTCGTCCTTGAGCGCCGTGCCCACCGTCACGCCGCGGAACAGATGCGAGCGCTCCTTCACCCAATCGAAGAATTCGCGTACGCCTTCGCTGTCGAGCCTGGTCTCGTTGAAGTTCTGCAGCTCCAGCCAGGTGGAGTTGAGCACCTCCCACATCTCCGAGGTGATCGACCCGCGTACGGCACGCGCGTTCTCGCGCGCAGCCTTCGCGCACGAGTAGATGCTGGAAGCGTTATTCGGGTCGAGCACCATGTAGCGCAGCACGTCGTGTGCGCCGACGGTGGCATAGCGGCCGCTGAACGGAAACAGCGTGCCGGTGATGTTGAGCGGAGCGAACCACTCGTTGCGGTCCGCCTCGTCCTCCTGCGGCAGCAGCGACATGCGATACGTCACGTCGAGAATGCGCGCGGTATTCTCGGCCCGCTCGACGTAGCGGGCCATCCAGAAGAGGTTGTTGGCGGTGCGGCTTAACATCGTGGTGCGTGAAGGGTGACGGGTGAAGGGTGAAGGGTGAAGAGGTTTAGAGCCGATGCGCATGCGGCCCCGCGACCGAGACCCGGTTCCGACCTATACCAGATGGAAAGCCACGACACCATTACGAGCCTTGCTTTTTCCTCTTCACCCTTCACTCTTCACCCTTCACGCCTTACCCAACCACCCACGTATCCTTCGTCCCCCCGCCCTGCGAGGAGTTCACCACGAGCGAGCCTTCCTTCAACGCCACGCGCGTGAGGCCGCCGGGCACCATGACGATCTCCTTGCCGGAAAGGATGAACGGGCGCAGGTCGATGTGCCGCGCCGCCACGCCCTGCTCCACGAAAGTGGGGCACGTCGACAGCGCGAGCGTCGGTTGCGCGATGAATTTCGCCGGGTCGGCCAGCACACGCTGGCGATACGCCTCGCGCTCCTCGCGCGTGGCACGCGGGCCGATCAGCATCCCGTAGCCGCCCGAGCCCTGCGCCTCTTTGACGACCAGCTCGTCGAGGTGAGAAAGCACATATTGCAGATCGTCCTTCTTCTCCAGCAGATACGTCGGTACGTTGGCGATCTGCGGCTCTTCGCCGAGGTAAAAGCGGATCATTTCGGGCACGTACGGATACACCGACTTGTCGTCTGCGACGCCGGTTCCGATCGCGTTGGCCAGGGTGACCCGCCCCTGGCGATACACCGAAACCAACCCGGGCACGCCGAGCGTGGAGTCCTTGCGGAATGCGAGCGGATCGAGAAAATCGTCGTCGATGCGCCGGTAGATCACATCCACGCGCTGCGGCCCGGTGGTCGTGCGCATGTAGACCAGCTCGTCCTTAACGAACAGATCGGCGCCCTCCACCACCTCGACGCCCATCTGCTGCGCGAGGAACACGTGCTCGAAGTAGGCCGAGTTGTATTGGCCCGGCGAAAGCACCACGACCGTTGGATCGAGCACGCCCTGCGGCGCCACACTGCGCAGCATGTCGAGGAGCAGATCGGGATAGTGCTCGACCGGAGCGATCGGCTGCCGCGCGAACAGCTCGGGCATCAACCGCATCGTCATCTTGCGGTTCTCGAGCATGTACGACACACCGGATGGCGTGCGCAGATTGTCCTCGAGCACGAAATATTCGCCGCGCCCGGCGCGCACGAGATCGATACCGGCGATGTGCGCGTAGATCTGGTTGGGCAGATCGATCCCGCGCATCTCGGCGCGGTACTGCGCATTCTGGAAGACCTTGTGCTGGGGAATCTTGCCGGCGCGGACGATCTCGGCGTCGTGATACACGTCGTGCAGGAACATGTTGAGCGCGCGCACGCGCTGCTTCAAACCCGCCTGCAGCCTGCGCCACTCTTCGCCAGGAATCACGTGCGGCAGGATATCGAACGGAATGAGGCGCTCGCCGCCGGTGGTGTCGCCGTTCACGGCAAACGTGATGCCGACGCGATGAAACAGCACCTGCGCCGCCTGCCGCATCTGGGCGATGCGCTCGGACGAGGTCGACGTCATCCACTGCGACAGCGCCGCATAGTGTCCGCGCACGCTCCCGTCGGCGGCATACATCTCGTTGAAGTACTGTTCCTGTACCATGGCGGCCGCCCTCGCAAAGTCTGCGACGCTGAAAGCTTTGCATGCGTCATGCCATTGACCGCGCGCACAGGGAAAAGTGCGCTCGCTCACGCACTTAGTTGTTACGCCGACGTCTGGAGCCGGAGCCGAACAGGTGGACGCGCACCAAAGCGAGGTGCAGGTGGCGAGCCACGCACAACTTCAGGGCGAGCCGTACCGACGTCAAGGCGCGCGACGTAGCGACGACGTCACTCTAACCAGCTCGGTCACGACGGCGTTGACCGCGTCGCGGTGACGCTCATCCTTGAGAGCGCCGTCTTCGGCGAATGCGGCGGCAGCCTGATTCAGTGCGAACTGGGTCGGCACCACCAGCACGCCCAGCGTAGCCAGTATCTGGCGCACCGTGAACAGTCCACGCACACCCCCCAGGTTACCCGGCGAGGCCGCCAGCAGGCCGGCGATCTTGCCCTTGAACGCATTGGGCTCGTTCGGTCGCGGACGCGAGACCCAGTCGATGGTGTTCTTGAGCACTGCGGTGATGGAGCTGTTGTATTCCGGGCAGCTCAGCAGAAAAGCCTCGTTGGCGAGCATCAGCGCTTTGAGCTCACGCGCCTTCTGCGGCAGCCCATCCTCTGCTTCGAGATCGCCGTCGTACACCGGCATCGGGTAATCGCGCAGGTCGATGAGCGTGACCTCGCAGCCCGCATCCCGCGCGAGGCCGGCGCCGACGCGAATCAGTTTCTTGTTCCATGATTGAGTACGTGTGGCACCCGCGAAAGCGAGGATCTTCGGCTGGGTCATGACCGCCATAGTAACAGAGCGGGTGGGGAGGAAATTATGGCTCCATATGTCATTCCTCCCCCTTCAAGGGACTTCAAAGGAGAGGTGAGGAGGGCGATGGGGGAATGGATCGAAACGGTGCTGACGCCTATCGACCCCATCCCTGCCCTAGCCCTCCCCTTGAAGGGGAGGGAAATCATGGCGAGCCTTTCTTGAGACGCCAGGCAATCCCACTGACGCAATCAGGCGGCTTGCTCCAACGTGCTGCCGCCGCTCTGAATGTGCCCAGCCATACATCTTCCGATGACGCCGACATCCGCCGCCCCACGCGTCGTCTCGTGCACCAGCCGTCCATCGAACATGACCGCGATCCGGTCGGACAGCTCCAGCAGCTCGTCTAAGTCCTCGCTCACCAGCAGCACCGCGGCACCGGCGTCGCGCGCGGCCAGAATGCGCGCGTGAATCTCCGCCACAGCCGCGAAGTCCAGGCCAAACACCGGGTTCGCCGCGATCAGCACCGCCACGTCGTTCGACAGCTCGCGCGCCAACACGGCACGCTGTACGTTGCCGCCTGACAGACTGCGCATCGGCGCCTCGGCACCCGCTGTCTTGACCTTGTACTCGGCGATCAGCCGCTCGGCCTGCGCGCGCACGGCGCGCCGCCGCAGCAGAATGCCGAGCGCGAGCGGAGCGCGATCGAACTGGCGAAGCGCTAGATTCTCGGCGATAGACCGCTCCGGTACGCACGCGTTGCGCAAAGGCTCCTCGGGCAGGCTGTACACGCGATGCTGACGCATCTGTGCGCGCGTCGCCCGATAGGGTTCGCCCTCCACGAGCACCACGCCAGCTGTGGCACGCCGTTGTCCGATCAGTGCTTCCACCAGCTCGCGTTGACCGTTCCCCGACACGCCGGCGATGCCGAAGATCTCGCCACTCTTCACCTCTAAGCTCACACCGCTCACTGCGCTGAGCCCACCATCGTCGTCTACGCTCAGGGCCTTCACCGCCAGCCGCACGTTTCCTGACCCCGCCGTTGCCGCGCGACGCTCGTGGACCGTTGCCTCCTCGCGCGTCCCGATCATCATCTCGGCCATCGCCGCCGGCGTGAGCTCCGCGACCGCGCCCGATCCCGCGAACTTGCCGCGCCGAAGTATGGTGACGCTATCGGCATACGCCATCACTTCGCGAAACTTGTGCGTGATCATCAGCACGGTGATCTCGTTGCGGCGGGTGAGCTGCTTGAGCAGCCCCAGCACCTCGTCGGCCTCCTGCGGCGTGAGCACCGAGGTCGGCTCGTCGAGAATCATGAAGCGGCGCTTGAGGTAGAGCTGCTTCAAAATCTCGACCTTCTGCTTCTCGCCCGCCGCGAGCCGCGACACCGGTGTATCGAGGGCGACGCGGAACGGGACACCGCGCATGAATGCATCGAGCCGCTCGCGCTCCTTGCGCCAGCTCACCACGGCCGGCACATCGTCACGCGACATGACCAGATTCTCCGCCACGGTCATGCTCGGCACCAACGTGAAGTGTTGATACACCATGCCGATGCCGAGTTGATGCGCGTCCTGCGGCGAACGGATGTCGCGCTGGCGCTGGTCCACCGTGATCTCGCCGGAGTCGGGACGATAGTAGCCGACCAGGCATTTCACCAGCGTGCTCTTGCCTGCCCCGTTTTCACCGAGCAGCGCATGAAACGATCCGGCCGGCACGCTGAGCGAGACGTCATCGAGCGCCGTCAGCGCACCGAAGCGCTTGGTCATGTTCAGGCACTCGAGGCTGAGAGCGGAGGATGGTGGGGGCGACTGTGCGGGAATTCTCATGTCAGATCACCTCTTCACCTTTTCACGCCTTTAAGGCGTCAACCACCGCCCCCGAACTGGAAACGGCCCCAAACACCCCGCCTTGCATCTTCACCATCTTGATCGCGGCGAGGTAGTTGCCATAGTCGGTCGCGCCGGTGCAATCTTCGAGCAGCAGACACTCGAAGCCGCGGTCGTTCGCTTCGCGCATGGTGGTATGCACACAAACGTCGGTAGTGATGCCGGTCAGGATCAGATTGTCGATGCCGCGCGTACGCAGGATGAGCTCGAGGTCAGTCGCGCAGAACGAGCCCTTGCCGGGTTTATCGATCACGATCTCGCCAGGCAGCGGCGCCAGCTCCGGAATGATCTCCCACCCCGCCTCGCCGCGCACCAGGATGCGGCCACATGGTCCAGGATCGCCAATGCCGGCGCCGATGCGCCGCGAACGCCAGCGCTTGTTCTCCGGTAGATCGGACAGATCGGCTCGATGTCCCTCGCGTGTATGGATGATGTGAAAGCCGCGGCTGCGCATGGCGGCCATGACGGCCTGGATCGGCTCGATCGGCGCGCGCGTGAGCGACAGATCGTAGCCCATCTTGTCGACGTAACCGCCCTTCCCGCAGAAATCGGTCTGCATGTCGATGACGATGAGCGCGGTGTTCTGCGGACGCAGATCGCCGTTGTAAGGCCACGGATACGGGTCGGCGGCTACGAAGCGCCCCATGCTTTTGCTCTCGTCAGGCATATTTGCGCACCTCCATCGCGGGTCCCTGATATTCGCGCGTCGGCGGAGCGAAGCCGCACGACGTGCCGTCCACGACAGTGACCTCGCTTTCCCACGGCAGCCGATAGCGTCCCGCCACCATGTCGTGCATGAAAGTATAGGGGCAATCGCGCGCGCCGCCTTTCACCGCGACGTAACCGCGATGGCCAAACTGGTAGATGTTGTTCTCCACGCCCCAGCTGCGGCGCGCTTCGCGGACCAGATCCGGCCGCAGCTCGCACGTGATGATCTCGTCCGGCCGATGGCTGCCTTCCGCGAGGACAGTGCCGTCGAAGTTGACGAACATGCCCTCACCCATCGAGTCGAATGTCCCGTCCGATCCGCACATGCACACGCTCGCGGTGTACATCAGATTGCAGAATGCATTCGCCTGATTGGTGATGCGCCAGCTGTGGCGAATCGGCGCGGTGTAGCCCGCCGTGCGGATCATGATCTGCGCACCCTTGTACGCCGCCTCGCGCGCCATCTCCGGGAACATGCCGTCGTGGCAGATGATGAGCGCGAGCGTCGAGCCATTCGGGCCTTCGCACACGGGTATGCCGAGATCGCCCGGCTCCCACGGCTCCACCGGGACCCACGGATGCAGCTTGCGATAGTAGAGCCGGATGTCACCGGAGTCGTCGATGATGAGCCCGCTGTTGTAGGGATTGCTGCCGGGATTGCTCTCCATGATCGAGAAGCAGCCCCAGATGCGGTTATCGATACACGCGCGTTTGAACGCACTGACCTCCGGGCCATCGAGCCGGCACATGATCTGCGCGCTGGTATCCATAGACAGGCCATGCAACGCGTACTCCGGGAACACGACAAGATCCAGCGTCGGCATGTTGCGCCGGGCTTTGGCCACCATCGCACAGATCTTTTTGGTCTGCGCTTCCAGATCGGCCGGCGTCTTCACCACCGGAAGTTGGAGCTGCACCAGCCCCAGCACCACCCCGTTCGCCGATTTGTTGAGACCGCCTAGTCCGCTCATGTTTGGCTCCTTCGGTTGCTCGTTGTCGCTTCGCGGTGAAGAGGTGAACAAGGTGAAGAGGTGAAAAGGTGAAAAGGTGAAAAGGTGAACAGATGAGGTCTGCAGGATTTGCCGATGAGTAGCTGGTGCATGCATCGTTTAAATTCCCAGTCGTCCTCACCCATTCACCTGTTCACCTCTTCACCTTGTTCACCTTTTCACTTGTCACCGCGTAACACTCAACTCCCCCGGCGCTCCCGCCAGATTCCTGCGTGGCGAGCACGTCGCGATCATGATCGCCAGCGTCAGCACATACGGCGCTGCGCTGAACAGATAGTAGCCGCCGGTGATACCGACCGACTGCAACGCCGGTCCCAACGCACCTGCGCCGCCGAACAGCAGGGCCGCATAAAAGCAATTCAGCGGCTGCCAGCGTGCGAAGATCACCAGCGCGACCGCCATCAAACCCTGGCCGCTCGACAGACCCTCGTTCCAGCTTCCGGGGTAATACAGCGACAGGAACGATCCGCCGACGCCGGCGAGAAACCCGCCGGCAGCGGTGGCGAGAATGCGCACGCGGTTGACCGAATAGCCCATCGCCCGCGCGGCGTCCGAGCTGTCGCCCACCATGCGCACGACCAGCCCCCAGCGCGTGTTGCGAAACGCCCAATGCATCGCGAACGCGAGCGCCACACCGACGATGAACAGCACATTCACCTGTAGCGCGGACTGCACTTGCGCCGAGCTCGCCCAGTCGCCCAGATGAAGCGCGGGCAGCGTCGGCGCTTTCGGTTGCACGAACGGTTTGCCCAGATAGAAAGCGAAGCCGGTGCCGAGCAGCATCAAGCCGATGCCCACGGCGATATCGTTGACGCGTGGCAGACTGCACACCGCACCATGCAGCGTGCCGAGCAGCAGCCCCGCGAGTCCCGCAACCAGCACGCCGAGCCATGGGCTGCCGCTCAGATACGCGACGCCGTAACCGCTCATCGCGCCCATCACCAGGATGCCTTCCAGCCCGAGATTGATGCGCCCGCTGCGCTCAGTGAGGCATTCGCCCAGACTCACGAACAGAAACGGCGTGCTCACACGGATCGCACCGCCGAACACCGCGATCAGCACACCCCACCAGCCGAGCCCGCTCGCATCCATGAATTATCCAAGCCTGGGCTGGAAAATGCGCAGCCGTCCGTACAGCGTCTCGCCCGCCAGGATCATCATGAAAGCGATGCCCTGCAGCACCAGCACCGTCGCATCCGGCAGGCCCAGGCGCCGCTGCAGCAGACCGCCGCTCGCCGTGATGCCGCCGACCAGCAATGCGACCGGCGTAATCGCGATCGGATTGTGGCGGGCGATGAACGACACCAGGATGCCGGCATAGCCATAACCGGCGATCAAAGATGCGTTCGCGCTGCCATGCACCGCCGCGACTTCGGCCATGCCCGCCAGTCCCGCGGCCGCGCCGCCGATAAAGCAACTGAGCAGGACGAGGCGCCCGACCGCCAGTCCCGCAAGGCGCGCTGCGCGGACATTGCCGCCGACGATGCGGAGCGCGAAACCGAACACCGTATAACGCACCAGAAAATAGGCGCACACGCAGAACACCACCCCGTACACCAGTCCCCAATGCACGTCCATGCCGGGCAGATGACCCACCATGGCGGCTTCGCCGATCGGCGGTGTAGAGGGTTTGTTGAGACTGGCGGGATCGCGCAGCGGACCCTCGACGAAGTGATTGAATAGCGCGATCGCGATGTAGGTCAGCAGCAAACTGCTGATCGTCTCGTTCACGCCGCGATAGTGACGCAGCGCCCCGGCCAGCGAAATCCAGGCGCCCCCGATCGACATGGCTGCGATCGCCATCGCCATCTGCACGGCAAGCGGCGATCCGCCGGACAGCGCATGTCCAACCACCGCGGCTGCGAGACCGCCAAGCACCAGCGCGCCCTCGGCACCGATGACGATCAACCCCGCTTGCGCAGGCAGCGCGACGCACAGCGCGGTGAGGATCAGCGGCGCAGCGCGCTGCAGCGTGTTCTGCCAGGCGAATGCGCTGGCAAAGCCGCCTTTGTAGATGAGCGCGTAGACCTCGAGCGGATTCTTGCCGACCAGCAGCATGAACACGCCGAACACCATCATGGCGGCGAGCAGTGCTGCGACCGGAATGCAGATCGCCTCGGCCGCCCGCCGCACGCGGTCCATGGCGAGCGTGGCGCCGCCGGCGACCGGCGCCGGCAGCGTGATCGAGCCGTCCACCTACACGTGCCCGACGACGCCGGACACCAGGTAGTCCATCTTCTCCAGGTTGAGATCGGTCTGCTTGTAGACGGTGCCGCCGGCGATCACCACCTTGCCGGCGTTGTCCTTCAGCGGCCCTTTGAAGATGACGTAGTCGCCGGCCATCATCTTAGACTTGATCGCGTCGGCGTTCTTGCGTGCACCGTCGGAAACGGCCTTGCCATATGCTGAGGTCTTGACGAAGCCCTCCTTCAATCCGCCGCGCAGGAAGTTGATCATCGGCTTACCTTCCATCGCCGCTTTCACGTGCGTGGTGTACGGCGTGGTCCAGTTCCACTCGGCGCCCGTGAGATAGCCCTTCGGCGCGAGCGCGGATTGGTTGGCGTGATAGCCGCAGACGTAGATGCCACGGCGCTCGGCTGTCTCCACGATCACCTTCGGACTGTCGACGTGCATGGTGATCACGTCGACCCCTTGATCGATGAGACTGTTCGCGGCCTCGGCCTCCTTCACCGGCAGCAGCCAGTCGCCGGTGAAGATCACGGTGGTGGTGACGTCGGGCTTGACGCTCTGCGCCCCCAGCGTAAAGGCATTGATGTTGCGCAACACCTGCGGGATCGGCTTGGCGGCGATGAAGCCGAGCTTTTTGCTCTTGGTGGCGTGCCCGGCGACCACACCATTCAGGTATTGGCACTCGTCGATGTAGCCGAAGTAGCTGCCGGCGTTCTTGGGATGCTTGCCCTCGGTCCACAACCCGCCGCAGTGAGCGAAGCGCACATTGGGATACTTCTCCGCCATTTTGATGACGTGCGGATCGAAGTAGCCGAACGAGGTGGGAAAGATGAGCGATGCGCCATCCTGCTCGATCATCGAGCCCATGGTCTTCTGTACATCGACCGTCTCGGCGACGCGCTCTTCCTCGACCACGGTGACGCCCGGCAGCTTCTTGATCGCGGCCGCAGCCTGCGCCTGCGCCTGGCTGTAGCCGTAGTCGTCTTTAGGGCCGACATAGATGACGCCGACGACGATCTTGTCCGCCGCTCGCGCCGGCCGGATCAGCCCCGGACCCGCTGCGCTGACCAGTCCTGCCGCCGCGAGCGCCTGAATGAATGCACGCCGTTGAGTGTTGGGTTGCTTGATCGACATCGGTCCTCTCCCGGTTGGTTGCGTGGTCGTTCGCCCGCTGACCCGATGCGAGTCCCGCGGGCGCTGCTTTGCCGGGACTGATCTGCAAGCGATGTTCCATGCGCAATGCACCGCGCGTTTACGCGCTAAGTCGCTGGCGGCATGAGCGTTTGTCAAACGATGAGGGAGCTGCAGGGCGCGTACGGCGCATCTTCTAGGTGCGCGCGCCCTATGCGTCGCTCCATTCTGGTGCTAGGTTCACTACACCCAACACGTTCCACTTGAGAACACGGTAACGCGACCCGATCTTTTCCCGATATTGAGGAGATCCGAGTGAACGCCCCACTTCACCACACACCCTACCTATATTTAGTGGAAAACGATGCGCAGTCGCCCGATGCCCGGCGCGCTCGGGATGCTGCGCCCGCAGACGACAGCGAGGCACTGGATACCTACTCGAAGGCCGTGGTGCAGGCGGCCGAGCACGTCAGCCCTGCAGTGGTCAAGATCGACGTCCGCAAGCGAGCGGCGCAGCGGCCCGGCGCGCCGGAAGGCCGCGAAGCGCAAGGCAGCGGGTCGGGTTTCATGTTCACGCCCGATGGCCTGATTCTCACCAACAGCCACGTCGCCGGCGGCGCCACGCGCATCGACGTCGCATTGCCGGACGGTCAGCACTTCGATGCCGACTTGATCGGCGATGATCCGCATACCGACCTTGCAGTCATCAAAGTTTCTGGGCCGACGTTGCCCGCGGCGGCGCTGGGCCAATCGCGTGGCGTGCGCGTGGGGCAAATTGCCATCGCGATCGGCAATCCTTATGGCTTCGAGTGCACGGTCACCGCAGGCGTCGTGAGCGCTTTGGGTCGCAGCCTGCGCGCACAATCCGGCCGCCTGATCGACGACGTGATTCAAACCGACGCGGCGCTCAACCCGGGCAATTCGGGTGGGCCGCTGGTGAACTCGCGCGGCGAAGTCATCGGCGTCAATACGGCCATCATCATGCCGGCACAGGGCATCTGTTTCGCGACAGCCATCGACACGGCGAAGCTCGTGGTCGGACAACTGCTGCGGCATGGCCGCGTGCGCCGCGGGTATATCGGCGTTGCCGGACAGAACACGCTGCTACCGCGGCGTATGGTGCGCTACTTCGAGTTGGCTGTGGAAAGCGGCGTACGCGTGATGTCGGTCGAGTCGGGCAGCCCGGCGAGCGAGGCGGGTATAGCAGAAGGCGATGTGATCGTCGCGTGGGACGGCAAGCCAGTATCCAGCATCGACGAGCTGCATCGACTGCTGACCGAGGCGTATCTGCATACGAGCGTGGAGGTGGTGGTGTTGCGTCGATCTCAGAAGCTGACGCGTGCGATTACACCAGTCGAGCTGCGTTAGGAGCGATGCCAGTCCCCCCTTGTGTTCGCCCCCTCCCCTCACCCTCCCCCGCTTCGC